>JBJTNX010000108.1:0-12444 GCA_046074325.1 Sphingomonadales bacterium | reverse complement strand
GCGCAAGCCAACGGCGAAATGCGTCAAATTAGTTTACGCAACGTGACCATTCTTCTGATGTCGAATGTACATTATCCGTTCATGTCTAAAAAACTTACCCAACAATTCCATGGCATAGATGAAGCCGCGCTGCAACACGACCTTCTGGCGCACAAAACTTATGTCAAAGAAATGCTCATTAATTATTTATTTCCTCAAAAACCAAATCAATGAAAATGAAACAAAAGCTCTCCATTGGTTTGTATGTCTTGCTTGTTGGCTCCACACTCTGGGGTCAACAACTCGACCTCTCCACCTGCTTGCGCATGGCAGAAACAGCCAATGTGCAAATCCGTAGTGCACAACTCGATGTGGCCATTAATGAAAGTCAACGCGCGGCTTATTTGTCGAGTCGGATGCCTACCCTTAATTTTTCGGCAGACTACCGCTACAACGCAGTCATTCCCGGGCAAGTCGTGCCAGCACAATTCTTTGGTGGCGCACCAGGTACTTTTGCCGAAGTCAAATTTGGAGTGCCGTTTGTCTTGAGTAATACGGTTCAACTCAATCAAATTCTCTTCAATTCGCAAGTGAATTATGGTCTTGCAGCCTTGCAAATCAATAGCGAAATTGTCAAGATCAAAAAGGACATGACCATCCAAGAAGTGAAATACCAGGTGGCCAACACGTATTTCATCTTGCAAGGAATGTACGAACAGCTCAAGTTTGTTCAAAGCAATATTTCCTACACCAATCAAATCCTAAAAAATATGGATTTAATGGTGGCGCAGGGCTTGCTGGTGCAAACTGAGGCCGATAAAATGCGTATCAATCGCTTGAATTTAGAAAATACCCAAGCAAATTTGAGTGCGACCAAAAGTCAGCTGGAAGAAATCCTTAAAATCTTGATTGGGTCAGATCCCAAAGCCAATTTGGTATTAGAAAACGATCAGATGGTACAGCAATCTTTGCTCGTCGATAAAAGCGCTGCTAATCTATTTCAAATCCAATTGCTCGAGCAGCAAAAGCGTATGGCCGAAGAAGAAGCAAAGGGTATCAAGATGGGTTATTTACCGAATGTCAATTTATATGGCATTTATCAGTATAACTACAACATGAATCCCGAAACGGACTTCCGAACAGGTATCGACGGTGCATTTATCGGATTGCGCATCGATTGGAATTTGTTTGACGGCCTAGACAAGCATCATAAAGCTGCGGTCAATGCATTGAAGCAAGAGCAAATTGCCAGTCAAACAGCGCTTGTTCAACAACAATTACAACAGCAAATTGAGCAAAACAAACGCATGGTAGAGGTCAAAGCGGGCGCATTGGAATTAGCCAAAGAACAACTCAAATTAGCCGAAGCCGTTCATCAAAATGCCAATTTAAAATTTACAGAAGGGCTCATTGGTACCAACGACTTACTTCAGGCGCAATCGGGACTCGAACAAGCCCAAACAGGCGTTGTGGCCGCTTATGTGGCACTGCGTCAAGCTGAACTAGACTACCTTAAATCAAACGGAAATATCAAATAAATCATCATGAAAAGAATCATCTTTATTTCGCTCGCAGTCATCGCACTTCTCGGACTCACCGTCGCAAAGCTGCTCTCCAATTCCAAAGAAGCCAAAAAGAAAATTTACATCCACGACATGAATGCGGCGGTCCTGGTTCAAACCAGTCATCCGGAGCAACACACCTTCGAGAGTGCTTTTTCTTACCTCGGTACTTTTGACCCCATGCACCAAAACAATGTAGCAGCAGAAGGCTCTGGTAAACTCATTCAATTGTTGGTGAAAGAAGGCGACCGCGTGAGTAAAGGTCAAGTCATTGCCAAATTGGACGACGAACTCATCAACTTACAGATCGAAACGGCCAAGCTCAATATTGCCCAGCTCAAAAATGACAACGCGCGTTTTTCTAATTTACGCAAAGAGCAAGCCGTATCTTCAATGGAGGCAGAAAAGATGGAGCTGGCACTTAAAACGGCTGAGGTGCAACTCAAGCAACTGCAAAAGCAACTACGCGGTACAAAAGTGCTTGCGCCTTTTTCTGGTGTTGTTACCAAAAAAATGGCTGACCTCGGCTCAATGGTGATGCCAGGAACACCAATTGTAGAACTGACAGATATTTCTGAATTAAAGTTGACCATTTCTGTACCCGAGCGCGATGTTTTGAAGTTCAAGAAAGGTCAAAAAGTACTGGTAAGTGTCGATGCACAACAGAAAAATGTAACAGGTAGCATTTACAGCATCTCTGTACAAGCAGATGCGCTGCACAATTTCAAGGTTCAGGTACTGGTGCGCAACACGGCATCCAACCCGACTTTTGCTGGCATGTACGGAACGGTAAGCCTTGACAACAATGAAAAAATTACGGCCTTAGCGGTGCCAAGAAAAGCGCTCGTTGGCTCCACAAAAAATCCAAAGATTTACGTCGTAAGAGCGGGTAAAGCGCGCCTCATTGCATTTAGTGCTGGGACTTCAGACGGCAATTACATGGAGGTGGTAAGCGGCCTAACAAGCAATGACGAAATTGTGATCAAAGGCCAGGTCAATCTCGAAGACAAAATGAATATCAAACGCAACAAATAAGCCCCATGACACTTACTGAATTGGCCATCAAACGGCCTTCTTTCATCATCGTCATTTTTACCATTTTGGTGGGTGGCGGTCTGATCAGCTACAAACAACTTTCCTATGAGCTTATGCCCGATTTTTCGGCTCCTTTGCTCACGATTACCACGGCCTATCCAGGCGCTTCCCCCTCTACGGTTGAAAGCCAGGTCTCCAAACCACTCGAAGATGTCTTGAGTGGCATGGAAAACGTCGATGAAGTCACTTCTTTCTCTTTTGATAATGCGTCTTTTGTGTTGTTAGAATTCAAAGCCTCTGCTAATATTGACGACGCTTTAGAAGATGCCCAACGAAAAATCAACAATAACCTCAGCAGGTTACCTGAAGACGCTCAAAATCCAATGGTCGCCAAAATTGAACCCAATGCGACACCTGTGTTGCAATTGAGTGCGGTTGCCAAAAATCTCTCAGATGCCGAACTGATGCGTCTGATGGACGACCAACTTTTACCCGCAATTAAGCAGGTCAAAGGGGTTGCTGAGGTGCAAGTGATAGGCGGGGAGCGCCGCTCCTTTCGTGTAAATGTAGACAAAGAGAAAATGCGCAAACTAGGGCTTTCTTTGGCTCAGATCAACCAAGCTGTTTCCATGTCTAACTTGGATTTTCCAACCGGAAAAATCAAAAGCAGTTCCGAACAGATTACAGTGCGCTTGACCGGTAAATACAAGGATCTTAATGATCTGCAAAACCTTGTGCTGATGTCAAAAGGCACCAGCTCAATTCGCCTCAAAGATGTTGCGGAAGTTATCGATGCCAGCGAAGATCAAATTACAATTTCACGCTTAAACGGCGTCAATGGAATTGGTTTGCGCATCAAGAAACAATCCGATGCAAATGCGGTAGATGTCGCTAACCTAACCAAAGACAAATTCAAAGAATTAGAGCAAAAATACAGTAAAGAAGGATTGTCTTTTACAGTTGCTACTGATACGTCTATACCTACAATTGAATCGGTTGATGCCGTTATTCACGACCTCGAGTTGGCTGTTTTTCTAGTGGCGCTTGTGATGCTCTTATTCTTGCACACCATGCGCAATGCGTTCATTGTTTTGGTATCCATTCCAGCATCGCTCATTTCCACCTTTGTAGCCATGTACTTACTCGGTTATACATTGAATCTCATGACGCTTTTAGCCATGTCTTTGGTGATCGGTATTCTCGTGGATGACTCGATTGTCGTACTCGAGAATATTTATCGCCACTTGCAAATGGGCAAAAAACGCCGTCAGGCAGCCTTAGATGGTCGCAATGAAATCGGATTTACCGCCTTGGCAATTACGCTTGTAGATGTCGTGGTGTTTTCGCCGGTAGTATTCATCGAAGGGACCATCTCGGATATCTTACACCAGTTCTCTATCGTGGTTGTGGTTTCAACCTTGATGTCACTTTTTGTCTGCTTTACCTTAACGCCATGGTTGGCTTCCCGTTTTGCCAAAGAAGTCAAACTCGACCCTAAAAAGCCTTTTCAGGCCTTTTTACTGTGGTTTGAGCGCCGCGTGACCATTTTTACGGATTCCTATGTTAAAATTGTCGGTTGGGCTTTGCGTCACAAAATTTCAATGGGCCTCATTGTTATTGTGATTTTCGTAGCCTCTTTTGCTACCATGGGGTTAGGTATAGTTGGTCAAGAATTTGTCTCGCAAGGTGACCAAGGCAAATTTATGCTCAAGCTTAAATACGAAAAGAGCGCCACCTTTGCCGAAAACAACCTGACCACACTCAAAATTGAGCAACTTTTGCTTGCACAGAAAGACGTAGTAGATATCGTTTTCTCAAATGTCGGAGGGCCAAGTGCCGGGTTGGGTGCAGCTGCGTTTGGCGCTGAGAACCGTTCGGAAATTACAGTTATGATGCACAAGGGCAAGCAAAAAGAGATTCCGACGGTAACGTACATGAACGCGATTCGCACTAAAATTGAAAATGAGTTCCCTGGTGTAGAAGTGAAAGCGCTCAACATGGGCCTCATCGATTCTGAACAAGCGCCTATAGAAATTTTTATATCGAGCAATGATAAAGCGCTCATGGTCAAAGAGGCGACGCGTTTAAAGAATGCGATCAAAGCCATTCACGGCGCAAAAGACCCTTATCTCAGTACAGAAGATGTTACCCCAGAGGTAAAAATTGCACTTGACCGTGAAAAAATGGGTCAACTTGGTGTGAGTGTGGCTACGGTTGGTATGCAGCTGCAAGGTGCGTTGTCTGGAAACGACGACAGTCAACTTGATTTAGATGGTTCTGAATACGATATCCGTGTCATGCTCGATGCAGCCAATCGCAAAGATGTCGAGGATATCCAAGACCTGACCTTTATGAACAACGAAGGAAAACAAGTGCGCCTGAGCGAGTTTGCCGCCATTTCAGTAGACAACGCTGCTGGCACCCTAGAGCGCAAGAACCGTATCGGAAATACAACCTTGCGTTGTTATGTGCTCGGGGCAGCCCCGGGTACAGTTGCTGCCGATATCGAGAAATACCTCAAAAAACACCCGTTAGATCCAAATGTGCGCTTAACGTGGGGAGGAGAAATCAAGCGACAGAAAGAATCTTTCGGTGCATTAGGAACAGCCATGGGAATTGGTGTTATTTTGGTTTACCTTATTATGGTAGCTCTTTATGACAACTTTGTTTATCCATTCGTCGTCTTGTTTTCTATTTTGGTTTCGTTGGTGGGCGCCATCCTGGCTTTGGCATTAACATCTTCTAACATGGGTATTTTTACCATGCTTGGAATGCTGATGCTACTTGGTCTTGTAGCTAAAAATGCCATATTAATCGTGGACTTTACCAATCACCTCAAAGAAAAGGGAATGAGTACTTACACAGCACTTCTGGAATCGGTCAGAGAACGGATGCGTCCGATATTAATGACGACCATTGCTATGGTGATCGGTATGATACCAATTGCAACGGCTACTGGTTCTGGTGCAGAATGGAAAAACGGACTCGCTTGGGTACTCATTGGTGGGCTTACGAGCTCCATGTTCTTAACGATTATCGTTGTCCCTATGATGTATTATGTTGTGGACCGAATTCAAGCTAAAATTCAATTTAAGAAACTAGCCAAAATGGCTGATATCGATACAAACGAATAGTTAAATCGTCTCTCCAAACCAAAAAGGCAGCCCTAGGCTGCCTTTTTGGTTTGCGAAGAAACGTATTTATGCACCCTGAAGGTGAGGAAGATATTAATGATAATGACACCGACAACAACCCAACCTAATACATCGAAATTCAGTAATGGACCAGTCGGTTGTTCTTGCCAAACAATTTTGCCGCCGATAATAGCTGCGATGCCGCCAGCTATTTGTTGCAGTGAAGAGTTGATACTCATGAAGGCACCGCGGTCATGTAATTCGGGTACTGAGCTTGTGAGTGCCTGAGAAGGCACCATTCGGGCCATGATGCCGCCCATCATGAAAATATTAACCAGCACTAAAATAAAGAAAGTTGTTTGCTCTAAACGGACATAAACAAGCACTGCGGCAACCATAATGATCGATGCAGCCATAAAGAGTTGGAATTTATTGATTTTATCGGCTAGGATACCAATTAGGGGCATTATTAAAAAGGTAGAAACGCCAACAATCATAAAGAGCAGCGGTAAGTCTTTTTGAGCAATACCAACATTATTTACCGCAAAAGCGCTACCCCACGGCATCATGAAATAGCCTCCCAAAGACATGAAGGCGGTGGCCATAAAGCCGATTCGGTAGTTTCTGTTTTGGATGGTTTGAAGCAAATGCTTGAAGGCAGAATGATTTGTTTTTTGATCGAGATGCTTGCGAATGGGTTGAAGCCCGAATAAAATGGCGATCATCATGAGCAACGAAAGGGATACAATAAAATAAAATGGCATTTGCCAGTTGTATTGCGCGGCGATATACAAACTAATTGGGATGCCAAGTATTTGACTTAGACCAAACCCCATTTGCATAAAACCCATGACCCTTCCACGTTGATCTAGACTGAATAAATCGGCTACAATTGCCATAGATATCGAAGACATGACGCCACCAAAGATTCCCGTAAATATTCGGGCCATGACCAGTTGCTCGTATGATTGTCCTAAACCGCAAAATAGTGTGCCAATGATAAATCCGGAATAAAAGAAGACGAGTAATTTCTTGCGATCGAAGCGGTCTGCAAAGCCTGCAGTCAAGAAGCCAGAGAGCCCTGCGGCAAGGGCGTAACTCGACACAACAATGCCGAACTGGGCCGGTTTAACCTTTAAATCTTTCATGAGAAGGTCGCCCAGTGGCGACATCACCATGAAATCGAGAACGACCGTAAATTGGGTAAGGGCGAGGATAGCAACGACCAACCATTGGTGTTTGCTCAGTGTATTTTGCTTTTTCACGTAGCAAAAGTACCCAATATTTTGCCTTCTATTTGTTAATTTTTAACAAGGCGTAAATGGAATTCATGTTGCTGATTTTGAATAGTGAGTATGTATACGCCATTGGTAAAATCTTGGATATCTAGTTCGTTTTCGCTGTGCGCCAAGCTATTTTGCAACAAAATTTGACCCTTTAGGTCCGAGAGCAAATACCGAGAACCAATCCATTGTGTATCGATTTGAATTTTAAAAAGCCCATTTGTAGGATTAGGGAAAATCTGTGGTGTATTGAAAGTTTGCATTTGAAGTCCAACCTCAATTAAGAGTATGTTGCTTTGGTATTGACAACCGAAAGCGTCGGTAATCTGACATTGGTAATTGCCATTTTGTGTGGTAACTAATGTTGTATTGCTCTGATTTGGAATCAGGTTGTTGTCTAGGTACCAACTGATTTGCGCATTCTGCGGGATGTTCGATACGCTGAGTACGTTGCTGGCTGTGCTGAGCTGAGGTTGAATAAACGGACTGCAATAGATAGCGAGTAAGGTATCAGAAAATGCCACACAACCGCTCGGGTTAACCGCAACTAAGTAATATTGACCACTTTGGTAAACTACATGATTAGATCCGGTGGCACCCGCAATTGGAGAGCCATTAAAGTACCATTGATAAGAAAGACCGAGGTCAGGTGAGCTAAGTGTATGACTCAAGGAATCGTAGGCGATTACAGGAGCAGTTGGAAGGCTGTAAACAACGATTGTATCGGTAGCGAATACTTGCGGAGTAGGGAGGATGATTTGATGGTTGATGTTGTAATTAAAGTTAGCAGTACCTGCGCCACATCCGCTGCAGCCATTCAGGTTGAGGTTGTGGCTGCCCATGTAGTCGTCGGCACCAAAATAGGGTTCGCCGTAGCTGTCATCGGCTTCCCAAATTTCAAATACGTAGGTGTTGTTGGGGTTTAAATTGAGGTTGAGTGTCCATTGAACAGGTGGGTTTTGATCACCGATGATCGTGGATTGATAATAAAGTTGGCCGTTCTCAAAAAGTTTGAAATAGGCATCGGCATTTTCGTAGGAAGGGAAGCCACCACCGAAATTACTCATACTACTAATGTTGAGGTTGTTAAGCGTGTAGATGTGGGTGGTGTCTAGGTTGGTAAAAGCGGTGTACGAGACAAGGTATGCTCCGGGATTCGGGTAGTATTGTGGCCCGGGGTTTTCTGCAAATGAAACATTGCCATTGCCGAAATCCCAATAATATTGGCTGAGCCCGGGGTTGTTATTTGTAAAGTTGACAAGCGAGGGTGCGCAACTTGGTGCGCCGACGAGCGTAAATCCGTTGTTGGAAATAACCGTATTTGAGGGCAGGACGTCCATGTGTATCTGGAACATGAACGGATAACCGGAAAGTATGGTGAGGTCCGCGAGTACAGTGACATCAATGGTGTACGAACCCGCAAGTAAAGGTGTACCGTGGACATTGACACAGCCATGTTGAGAAAGTTGAGGGTTGTAATCGCAATTGGTGGTGTTGTTGTTGCAGGTCCAGCTCAGGCCAACAGGCAGTGCAACCGATAAAATATGAAAATTGGTGAATGCATAGCCCAACGTATCTGTTGGCATCACAAAAGTAATGTCTTGATTGTAGGGGGTCCCAACGGTGGCATTCGGGAGTGTGTCAGGGTAAATGCCTACTTGGGTTTGGGTGTAATCGATGTTGCAAATTTGTGCACTAAGAATAAATGGAAAAGCACAGAGGTAGAGTAGTAGTTTCATGATTCGGAAATTTGAAACGAAATTAATGCCAATGCAATGACTAAATATCCGAAAATTTACTGAATTTCAGAATTTTACCTTCTTCTATCCGAAATTTTTCGGAATGCGTGGACCTATTTCTATACACTCCAGGTCATGAATTTTATCAGAGGTGATACAAAATCTAAATATGGTTTTTACTTGGTGAAAACCTTTGTATCCACAAGCCCCAGGGTTGAGCCATAACATTTGAAATTTCTGATCATACTGCGCCAAGGCTATATGAGAGTGTCCGCATACAAAGAGTTGTGGTATGCCGTTCAACTGAAGTTCTTCAAGTGCTGGTTTGGCATATTTGCCAGGTCTACCGCCGATGTGCGTCATCAGTACATCGACATCTTCGATGCGAAAGCGCAAGTGTTCTTTACAGGCTGCTCTAATTATGTGGTCATCGATGTTGCCATAAACAACACGTAGTGGTTTAAAGGCTTCAAGAGTCTCTAGAGTAGGGAGGTCCCCGATGTCACCGGCGTGCCAAATTTCATCGACATCGGCAAAGTATTTGAAGATTTTTGGATCCAAAAATCCATGGGTATCCGAGAGTAGACCTATCCGTTTCATAGTTATTAACAAAAATAGGCCTTTTTTCAAAATGCCTAGAATGATAATATTCGATGATAAAATATAAATATTCGATAAAACTCAGTTAATATTCATTGTAATTGCTTTCTTGCTCAACTTGAATAAGTTTCCAAAAGTTTGTGAATAATTTTAGACATCTATATGTGGACGCTCTTCAAAGTTTCCACTAAAATTGTAAATTGATTCAAATGTCAAAAACAGATAGTAGTATGGTGAAATTTCAAAGAACACTCATTGGTGTGCTTTCTCTGTTGATTATTGGCTTAAGTAACAAAGTTTCCGCCCAAACTGTTTCCAATTCTGGATGGTCGGTAACCCAGCAAACTAGCCTTGAGGAAAACAACCAAGATCCAATTGTGCTGGCGCACAAAATCCATAACTATCAGCAACGCATCATCGCATTTGCCGAAACCACAAATCAATTAAACGAACTCGCTACTTTAAAGTCGAGTTTTCTTAAAAAACAACAGGCGCTAGCAGCGAATTTTCCAACTGCGCCTCTAGAAGCATCATTTGAACAAATCAATGCATGGTTGCGTCAGCATCCTGAAGAAGCTGAACACTACCAAACTATTTTGGATTCAATCCTTCAAAATTTAAACCAATAATTTCTCCCTTAACTATAGACTATAAACTATAACCCATGAAAAATCGCTACCATTTTTTCAAATCATTAACCATCGGTCTGAGCATCCTTATGATGACTTTTGGTATTGCCACAAACGCTTGGTCTCAAGCGGGTCAGTGTAATGCCGGAGGCTGTACACTTACAGGATCTGCCTGGGGCGCTACCCAATCCACAACGTCCGCAACATTTGTCAGTTCAGCGGCAGGAACTTGGGGTGGGGAGTACAACACCTACAATGTTACTTCAGGTAACCAGTACGAGTGGTCATTGTGTCCGGCTGATGGAGCAACCAATCCGACAGGCGATGCACAGCTGACGTTGAAAAACACGTCAAACACAATCCTATGTTACAGCGACGACCTTTGTGGCGCAAGTCCAAAAATCTTATGGACAGCTACATTTACAGGTCAGGTGCGTGTTTTGGTAACACAATATTATTGTACTACCAATTCTAACTCGCACACCGTCCGCTGGCGTCAGGTTTCGTCAGCCCCAACGGGTCCTGTCTCTTGTACAAATGCCTCTGCGTATCCGTTCTCGGGTGCTACCTCCACTTATGATGAGGAAATTTTCAACGTGACCTTCGGTACCTTGAACAACTCATCTTCTTGCGGAACCTTAGCTGCTGGAGCAGGTTCAATTGCATCGATGTACTCAAATTATTCAGGTGTAGTTAGTGCACCAGTTGTGAATCCCGGACAAACCATAAACTGGAGTGTCAATGTCGGAACTTGTAACGGTTGGTATGGTGTCAACCTTCGTATCTACTTTGACTGGAATTTAAATGGCTCATTTACGGATGCCGGTGAAAACCCTGTTAATATTTCTGCAATCAATGGTGTGAATTCAGGAACCGTTACTATTCCTGCTGGTGCGACCGTCGGAACCGCAAGAATGCGCGTTATTGCCACCGAAGGAACTGTTCCTGGACCTACAGGCACCTATACTTGGGGAGAAACCGAAGATTATTGCGTGCAAGTAGCAGCCGCAGTTAACTGTAGTGGTGCGCCAAACAACGGTGTTGCCGCCATCTCTACGGCAAGTGGTTGTCCGAATGCCAGCTTCATTTTATCGGCTACCAATTTTACGTTTGGTACAGGTATTTCTTATCAGTGGCAATCAGCACCATCCGCAACAGGTCCATGGACCAACGTTACTGGTGCCACCAACACTACGCTGACCACCTCTGCAGCCACGACAACTTTCTATCGTTTAAACACCACGTGTTTGTTTAGTGCGACCTCTTCACAATCCAATGTAGTTTCTTACACGGCTACAGGTGGAAGCTGTCAGTGTGGTCCTTATCCAATCAACGCGCCGCTCTACAACTACTACAACGATATCACCAACGTAACCATCGGTGGTGTAAACAACACCTCAACTTGTGCAACAGTAGCGCCGGGTCCAGGGTCTGCCCTTAACCTTTACGCTAACTATACTACCTCAGTTGGGTCTGTCAACCTTCAGCAAGGTCAATTAGCGACCTTCTCCTTGACCTCCACAGGTTGTGTTTTTGGTGCAGGTTCAAACTTCTTCCAAATCTACATTGACTACAATGCCGATGGCGATTTCCTAGATGCAGGTGAGCTCGTGTACTGGCAGCCGACCAATGCAGGCGGTAACCAAACACTCAACGGTTCCTTTGTGGTTGCTCCAACGGCTCCTGTTGGTACAACACGTATGCGTGTGGTCAATATTAACTACGGTACGCCTGGTACTTACAATTACGCACACTATACGAACTACTACGGTGAAACTGAAGATTACTGTGTGACCATTACGCTTCCTCCTCCATGTGCTGGAACGCCAAACCCTGGTAACACTATTGCCAGTCCAAACTCTATTTTTGCAGGTCAAACCACAACACTCACGCTTCAAAACGTTACGGCTGGTACAGGTGTAACTTACCAATGGCAGAGTGCACCAAGTGCTTCTGGTCCATGGACGAACATCACGGGTGCAACCAACTTCAATTATGTGGCAACGCCAACGGCAACTACTTGGTATCAGTGTATTGTTACTTGTACAAATGGTCCTGCTTCAGGAACTTCTACGCCTGTTCAAGTATTGTACAACCCTTACTGTAATCCTTCATATACGTATGGTACTCAGTACGGTGACCTCATTTCCAATGTGGCCATCACCGGAACAACCTTAAACAACAACTCCGGAACGGCTACAAATGGACCTTCTTACACTTACTACTCAAACTTACCGGCTGCTGTTATGCAGGCAGCATCAAGCTACCAAGTGCAAGTAACAGCAGGTTCCTTTACTTATCAGGCGTTTGCAGTTTGGATCGATTACAACGACAACTATATTTTCGAACCATCTGAAAAAGTAGGTTTCTCGCCTGCATTCACCACCGCTGCTTTCCAAACGGTTTCTTTCAATATTAACCTTGCTTGTACACCGCCTCTAGGTATTCACCGCATGCGTGTCCGCGGGGTCTATGCAACAGCA
>JBJTNX010000107.1:0-2842 GCA_046074325.1 Sphingomonadales bacterium | reverse complement strand
TAGGCCATTTCGCTACTTGGTTTTGTAATTGCTGCCCAAAAGCAAAAGTGCCAAGCTTGTCTTCCAAAAATGAAAGTGGAAGAGCAGTTTCTGGCGCTATGACGAGGTCTGTTTGGCTGGTGACATGTCGATTGGCAAGGTTGATCAAAGAATCGGCGAAGGCTTCATTGTTGGCACTTACAGCAAATTTTTCGGTGTAGGGATCAATATTGGGTTGCACAACCACAGCATGGAGTTGCTTTGGTTGAAGAGTAGGAAGCGCAGTTGCGAGCAGCACTTGGCTCGTGACAATTGGCAAAAGCAAAACACCAATAATGCTGAAAATATTTCGGTTTCTTTTGGCGACATCTCTATACACATTGTATAAACGAAATAACAAAAGGTTGACCAATATAACCCAAGTGCTTCCGCCGAGCGTTCCGGTCCATTCATACCATTGCACCCAACCGGTGCGAACCGAAAAATAATTGCCGAAGGTGAGCCATGGCCAAGATAAGTCCCAGCGATGGTGGCCAAATTCAAAGAGCAGCCAAATAGGAATAAGCAGCCAATAAGAATAGATTTTGTTGATTTTTCGGTGCAGCCAACTCCAACTGCCAAAGGTGAAGGTCATGAGTAGCGCATTGACACCAATAGCCAGGCAAGCGCCAGAGAAGGAAGCGTTGGCCACCCACCAAGTAGTGCCTAAATTCCATATAAAAAAGGTCAGATAAACCCAGAGCAAGAGTTTCCAGGGTTTTTGCTGTGTTTCGAGGTGCTGTTTGCGCAAAATCAAAATTGGAACAAGCCCAAAAAACACCAACGGAGTAAAACTACCCGTGAAGGGAAAGCTGAATATCAGAAGAAGGCCAGATAGTGGAGCGAGCAGGTAATTTTTCATGCTAAGAACGTCAGTCCAAAATTAAGGAATATACCGAGAAACGCGTTTGCTTTTCTTTTGTGAAAACGCGGGCAAAAAAAAAGCCCCCATTTTGGAGGCTTTTCAGAAATATTGTGCGACTTATGCTTCTGTTGTCTCGAAAGGAACAACTGAAACAAAAGAACGGTTGTCTTTTTTCTTGCGGAATTCAACAAGACCGTCTGTTAAAGCAAATAAGGTATGATCTTTACCAATACCAACATTGTTGCCTGGGTGGTGTTGTGTACCACGCTGACGCACGATGATGTTACCAGAAATAGCAGCTTGACCACCAAAGATTTTTACACCTAGACGTTTGCTATGTGATTCACGACCGTTTTTCGAACTACCGACTCCTTTTTTGTGTGCCATGGTTTCTAATATTTAGTTCCCGGAGGAAAATTATGCTTTGATACTTTTAATTGTGATAGCAGTAAATTGCTGACGATGACCGTTTTTAACGCGGTAACCTTTACGACGTTTTTTCTTGAAAACGATGACTTTGTCACCTTTAACGTGGTCGATAACTTCTGCGGTGACTTTTGCACCTTCTATAGCTGGGGCGCCAAGGGTAACTTTGCCAGCGTCTTCGATCAATAAAACACGGTCAAATTCTAGTTTTTGACCTGCTTGAGCGTCTTGACGGTGAACAAAAACCTTTTGGTCTTTTTGCACTTTAAACTGCTGCCCTGCTATCTCTACAATTGCGTACATATAGCTTTAATTAATGTTTAATATTCCAAAATTGGTTTGCAAAGATAGTGTTTTCAATGCGATTGCCAAAAAAATGACCAACTTTCTTACGCAGATTGTATCAATTTGTTGCTTTCGTATTGGCAAAATTGATCAATAGAACGCCGGCAATAATCACAAACATGGCAACAAATTGCTGCCAAACCAATGTTTCGCCAAAGGCAAGTCCTAAAAAAACCGCGACAATCGGAATAAAATAAGTGACAGCACTGGCTGCTAATGCACTTGTTTGCGCAATGATTTTATTGAAAAGGACAACTGCAAATGCAGTTCCGACCAAACCTAAAATACCAATAGCAAGTAAACCTTGTGTTGCTTTGGGATGGTTTAATATCACATGAGGCGTTTCAAATACAAACAAGCAAATGAGCGCAGGTAAAAAAGCTATAGAAAAGCCACCTGTGGCCACTTCTATTGGTTGGTAGTGTTGGAGTTTGTGTTTGATTGTGTTCAGGCTTAAGCCATAAAGTACCGTTGCGAAAATGATAGCCAAGGCGGGTAGTAGTTGTGCTGATGCATTTGTGGTTTGCCCGGCCAATAGCAGCCATGAAATACCGCCGAAACCAATTAGGGTTCCTATTATTTGTTGAAGAACAATCTTGGTTCGGAAAATGAAATAGCCAATAATAAGGGTGAAGACAGGGGTGAAGCTGTTCATGATGCCCGCAATACTCGAATCGAGGCTTTTTTCGGCGTATGTAAATAAAAAGGCAGGAATGAGGTTTCCGCCAAGGCCTACAATTGAAAAGAAAAGCAGGTCTTTTTTGTGTTTTATTTTTCTGGAGAGTTTGGCAAACAAGGGCAGGAAGACCAAGCCTGCCAAGACAATTCGAATGCTGGCAACCTGTGTGGAGCTGAAAATGGCATTGCCAGAAGCGTCGAACATGCCGAATTTCATTAAGATAAAAGAGCTCCCCCATATGCAGGCTAGAAGGGGAATGAGCAGGTAACTGCGTTTTTTATTCGACATATGCAAAAGTAGCTTAAAACCACCAATGTGTAGAGGTTAAAAATCGGATATCAACAAAATGTTGAAAAAACTCCCACTAATTCCCACTAATGGTGCTTAAAGCATTGTAAAACAAAGGATTTACCTTGTTAATAATTGTTAATATGTAACCTTTATTGGCTCTGTACGTTAGAAGTTATCAACATTTAAAAAAGGTGGTGGTAAAAAGTGGTAAGAATCCA
>JBJTNX010000106.1:0-2606 GCA_046074325.1 Sphingomonadales bacterium | reverse complement strand
CCAAGAAGGTCGATCGAATGACGCCATTGCTTGGATCAAAGCGCGCTATATTGACGTCAATACTGGCCAGCCTGTTTCGCCAGAAACGCTAGCCCAAATCGAGCAAGAAATTCGTAAAAAAGGGACTTCCAAGTCAATTGTATTTGAATCATTAGGCCCTGATAACATCGGCGGTAGAACCCGAGCTATTTGTATTGATCGTACAAACATTAACCGAGTTTGGGCTGGTGGTGTATCCGGAGGTTTGTTTGTTTCAAATAACAAAGGAAACTTCTGGGAACGCGTTGTTCCTTATGTAGACGCAGGAGCAAATCCATATATATCAAGTATGACCATGACCCCTGACAATACCCTATTTGTAGCCACAGGATCTAACGAAGAAGGTTGGGGCGGAAACGGTGTTTGGTACTCAACTGACTTTGGCGCAACCTTTACGAAAGTCCCAGGTTCGGCAAGTTGTACAGAAGTCGTTAGTTCTGATGCAGATAACTACGTTTGGATGGCCACTGCCTCTGGTCTCAAAAAGTGGCAAGTAGGTGATGCCTCCATGACCAGCGTTCCAGCTTCGAGCGGAGGCTGCTTTGCTCTAAAGATTTCGAAAGATGGTCAGGTAATCGTAGCAGCTTATGCCGCAAACAAAACATTCGTTTCTAATGACGGTGGTAATTCATTCACGGATAAATCCGGTACAATCGCTAATAATTTAGTTCCAACGGGTGCTGCGCGCATTGAGTATGCCATCTCACCAACTAAGAATAGTTCTAATGCTTACTCTTTGTACGCTGCAAGAACAAATTCGAACCTCATGTCTATGCACGTGTCTCATGACAACGGTCAAACTTGGAATCAATTCGTAGGTCCATCTGGTCCTCCAAATGAGTTTGACATCTACCGTAACCAAGGTACCTACAACAGCATACTTTCTGTAGACCCTACCGACAACGAGCGTTTACTTATCGGTGGTATCGATGTATGGGAATGGAAACAAACGGTTAATAACCCACCGTCTGGCGGTTTTGAGAAAATCTCTCTATGGTTTGTTAACCCAAGTTCTCCTACATACGTTCATGCCGATAACCACGAAATGAAATGGGACAACAACAACCGTTTCTACGTAGGTAACGACGGCGGCGTGGGTGTATCCAACAATAAAGGTCAGTCATGGTATCCGGCAAACCGCGGCTATAACGTCACACAATTCTATGGCATTGCATTCGATGCTGGTGGCCGCGTGATGGGAGGTACTCAAGACAACGGTACACTCTACAACGATTTTACGCTTTCTACTTACCATGAATTCCGTGAAGTGAACGGCGGCGATGGTTTCGAGTGCGAAATCTCCTTCTTCAATCCGAGTGTGATGTTCTCTTCAATTTATTACAACAGCATTTCTCGCTCCGGAGACCGCGGTGTTAACTGGACTAACTTCAGCCCGAATCTTCCAGGTACCTACGACCCACCAGGCACCGACGGCAGTCCAAATCACCCGTTCCATACCGAACTCTTCTTAGCGGAGTACTTTGACCCTAACTCAGAAGATTCAGTAACTTATATTCCTAAAAAGAATTACGATGCTGGCGACATGCTACGCATTCCATCAATGGCATCAGGAGACACCATTACGCTTTCTGCACCAACAGCCCTTTATTTCGATGACACCCTTTACTATGATCCTTCCTTGACCGTTAATGGCGTGAACTTCGGAATCAACAACGCGACAGGAGAAACCGTAGAAATGGGAACAGACACCGTTATTTTTAACGTTGCTTGGGATACCCTACGCATTGCGGATCCATATCAATCTTGGTTTTTGGTATATGTCAACGCAAACGGTGGCGAGCTATGGGGAACGCGCAATGCAACCCGTTTTTCTGTAACCAATCCTGGTTGGTTGTGTTTAGCAAAAGGTATTGGCGGCGGTTTATTTAACTCAGTTGATGTTGAATTCTCTCGCGACCTCAACCATTGCTATATCAGTGCTGGTAACGGCGTTTGGCGTCTAGATGGTTTGGGTAGTATCTACACCAGTGATCCAAACTTTGCCTCCAAAGCAGGTTATGTTACGCAAGGTGCAACCACAACAGCCCCAACAGCAACTACCCTCACCAAAATTACCAATACATCTTATGAAGGTATTGCTGTGAATCCGAACAACGCCAACGATCTCGTATGTTTTGCAGGCTTTAACGGAACCAACAAGCGCACCAACAATGCTACGGCTAGTGCACCTGCATTTACTAATTTAGGTGCTATAGTATCAGGCATTGCTACTTACGATGGTATTATTGATCGCAACGATCCAGATATCTTAGTTGTAGGAACATCAAGCGGCGCTTGGGTTTCAGAAAATGGCGGCGCAACTTGGGAAAACGCTTCCACTGGTTTTGAAGGAACACCTGTCTACGAGGTTCGTCAGAGCTGGCGTTCATTTGATGAAGGCAACGGCCGCCCAGGAGAAATTTACCTCGGTACCTTTGGTCGCGGTATTTGGAGAACAACTCAATACCTAGGTACCAATAATAACTCTGGTACACCAGGAGGCGAATTCAAAACCAAATTACGCACATACCCTAACCCAACCAAAGACAATACAACCCTTGCTTTTG
>JBJTNX010000105.1:0-16574 GCA_046074325.1 Sphingomonadales bacterium | reverse complement strand
AACGAAAGTCAGCGGGTAGCCGTTGAACACATTTACGGCCCAATTATGGTCATTGCCGGCGCTGGCTCGGGCAAAACGCGCGTACTCACCTACCGCATCGCCTTTATGATGGAACAAGGTATTGACCCATTTCATATTTTGGCCTTGACCTTTACCAACAAGGCAGCCAAAGAAATGACCGAAAGAATTGGCCATATTGTAGGCGCCGCAGAGGCGAAAAACATCTCAATGGGTACTTTTCACTCCGTATTCTCTAAAATATTACGCTTCAATGCCGAACGCATTGGTTTCCCAAATAATTTCACAATATACGACACCCAAGACTCCAAGAGCCTCATTAAGGACATCATCAAAGAGTTGAATTTAGACGACAAAACCTACAAACCCAGCATGGTATTTGGTCGAATTTCGGCTGCAAAGAACAACCTTATATCGCCAGAAGCTTATATTGCCAACACAGAAATTCAATTAGAAGACAAGCAATCCCGCAGACCAGAGCTTGGTCGTATTTTTCAAACCTACGCCAACCGCTGCCTGAAGGCAGGCGCCATGGATTTCGATGACCTCCTGTATTTTACCAACGTGCTTTTGCGCGACTTCCCCGACGTACTGCATTATTACCAGCAAAAATTTCAGTACATTTTGGTCGATGAGTACCAAGACACCAACTACGCGCAGTACCTCATCGTGAAAAAACTTGCCGCAGCTTACCAAAACATTTGTGTTGTCGGAGACGACGCTCAAAGTATTTACTCTTTTCGGGGCGCAAACATTGAAAATATCCTCAACTTCAGAAAAGACTATCCCGACTTTGCCCTTTACAAACTCGAGCAAAATTACCGCAGCACCAAAAACATTGTAGAGGCAGCCAATAGCATTATCAAAAAAAACAAGGATCAAATCCTCAAAACGGTTTGGACAGACAACAACGAGGGCGCTAAAATCAAGGTACAAAGGTCGCTCACCGACAACGAAGAAGGACGCACAATTGCCCAAGCAATTTTTGAACGCAAAACAGCTGAGGGCGCCCGTTTTCAAGACTTTGCCATTTTGTACCGCACCAACAAACAATCCAGGGCCTTTGAAGAGGCGTTACGCAAACTCAATATGCCCTACAAAATTTACGGGGGCTTATCGTTTTATCAGCGCAAAGAAATTAAAGATCTCCTCGCCTATTTTAGACTGAGTGCCAACCCCCACGACGAAGAAGCCCTTAAGCGCGTGATCAACTACCCCAAACGCGGAATTGGAAAAACCACTATAGAAAATATCATTATCGCAGCCAACCGCTATGGCACCAGCATGTGGGAAGTTATTTCCGATTTTCAACAATTCCCTGCCGATGTCAGTTCTGCAGCTAAAGCCAAAATTTACGAATTCACCACCATGATCTCAAGTTTTGGCGCTGAACTCGATAAAACAGATGCTTTTACACTCGCGGAGCGCATCGCCAAATCATCGGGAATTCTGCGAGAATTACTTGCAGAAAAAGACAAAGGCCCCGAAGAAGTCGAGCGATTTCAGAACATTGAAGAATTATTGGCTGGTATTCAAGAATTTGTGCGCGGCGCTGAGCCAGACGCACCCCGCACCCTCGCTGACTTCATGATGGACGTCGCTTTGCTGACCGACGCCGATCAAGAAAAACCAGAAGACCGCAACCACATCAGCCTCATGACCATTCACTCGAGCAAAGGCCTTGAATTTCCTCATATTTTTATTGTCGGCCTCGAAGAAAATTTATTTCCTTCGCAAATGGCACTCAATTCGCGCTCAGAACTCGAAGAAGAACGCCGCTTGTTTTATGTGGCTCTTACCCGCGGCATGCGTAGTTGCATGCTATCTTACGCCACTAGCCGCTTTACTTGGGGGCAATCCATCATGTGTGAACCATCCCGTTTTATCGACGAAATTGACCCACAATATTTACAGTTTGAAACCATATCCCGAACAGCCAATAGCCGTTCATTAATGAGATCCGGTAGTATTGAACGGGGGTTTACTAGGGGGCTTAATAAACCACTTGGAGGCAGTCCACAACTGCGCTCGCTAAAAGAAGTAAGTCAAAACAAAAGTGCCAATCCACAACAGCAAGCAAATATGGCTAGCCTCATGGTTGGCCACAACGTTTTGCATGAAAAATTCGGAAAAGGAAAAGTGCTGCAACTAGATGGCCAAGGTCCGGATAAGAAGGCTACGATATTCTTTCCACAACACGGTTCTAAAACCGTTCTCCTTAGATTTGCCAATCTGCAAATAATTGAAGATTAGCATTTTAAAATTTTTTATTTAAATAAAAAGTAGAACAGTAACAACAGGGTTATTCTCCCAATAAATCTGGTCTTCTTTCTTTGGTTCGCAATAGCGCCTGTTCTTCTCGCCATGCTTCTACTTCTTTCGGATTGCCACCCAAAAGCACTTCTGGTACTTTTAATCCCTTGAATTCTGGTGGACGCGTGTAGACAGGTGGAGCCAATAAACCATCCTGAAAAGAATCGGTCAATGCCGATGTTTCATCGTTAAGCACGCCGGGGATGAGACGAACAACAGCATCGACAACAATTGCGGCTGCGAGCTCACCACCACTCAAAACATAGGAACCAATTGAAATTTCTTTGGTGATGTATAAATCGCGAATACGCTGATCGACTCCTTTATAATGACCACACAATATGATGATGTTTTGTGCTAAAGACAACTGATTACAACTGTTTTGATCCAAAATAGCGCCATCTGGAGTCATGTAAATGATTTCGTCGTAGCTGCGCGCTGCGAGTAGATTTTCGATCGCTTTGGAGATCGGGCCAACACTCATGACCATACCGGCGCCTCCACCGTACTGATAATCGTCCACATTGCGGTGTTTATCATCTGAAAAATCGCGCAGATTGTGTACGTGTAATTCCAAATGCCCCTTGGTTTGGGCACGTTTCATGATAGACGCGGCAAATGGACTTTGAAGCAACTCGGGCAACACCGTAATTATATCAATTCGCATGCGGCAAAGATAAGTCAATTCATCGCAAATTACTACCTTTGCACAAACCCGAAAACATGATTCAATTATCTGAGCGCTTGCTGGCCATGGAAGAGTCTGCAACCATTGCAATGGCTAAAAAAAGCCGTGAACTCAAATCCCAAGGAATGGACGTTATTTCTCTCTCATTGGGTGAACCCGATTTCCATACCCCTGACTTTATTAAGCAAGCCGCTGTTGAAGCATTAGCGCAGAATTTCACTACCTACACCCCTGTTCCCGGTTACGACGACCTCAGGGAAAGCATTTCTCGTAAATTCCTCAGAGACAACAAACTGAACTACAGTAAAGACCAAATTGTTGTTTCGACCGGAGCCAAACAGAGTATTGCGAATTTGGTTTTGAGCCTCATCAACCCCGGCGATGAAGTCATTATTCCCGCACCATACTGGGTATCTTATTTGGAAATTGTCAAAGTGGCCGAAGGAATTCCAGTAGTGATTTCAGCAGGCATTGACAAAGATTTTAAAATCACGGGGGCAGACCTCGAGGCAGCAATCACACCAAAAACAAAAATGCTGATGTTCTCAACACCATGCAACCCTACTGGTTCTGTGTATTCAAAAGAAGAATTACAAGATATCGCACGCGTGTTGGCCAAATATCCGCAAGTAATCGCGATGTCGGACGAAATCTACGAACACATCAACTTTGTTGGTCAACACGAAAGCCTCGCGCAGTTTCCAGAAATCTATGATCAAGTGGTTACTGTAAACGGCGTATCAAAGGCTTGGGCCATGACAGGCTGGCGTCTCGGATATATCGGTGCTCCTAAAGCCATTGCCGCCGCCTGCGACAAAGTCCAAGGTCAGTTTACCTCTGCAACTTGTTCCATCACCCAACGTGCTACTATAGCAGCAATGGATGCAGATCCTAATATACTCAAAGACATGATCGACGCTTTTGAAAGCCGTCGCAATTTAGTTTTGGAAGGGCTCAGAAAAATTCCAGGTCTAAAAGTCAATCAACCAGGTGGTGCATTTTATGTTTTCCCTGATTGCTCCGCTTATTTTGGCAAAACTTACAAGGGCCAAACGATTCAGAATTCCGATGAACTCTGTATGTACCTACTCGAGGTCGGACTCGTTGCCTGCGTGGGTGGAGCCGCTTTTGGTGACCCCAATTGTTTTAGAATCAGTTACGCGGCCTCTGAAGAAACACTGCAAAAAGCGGTGGATCGAATTGCCACAGCACTCGCTCAACTTCAATAAATGCATATCTCCGCCCTACTCGAGGCCTTTAATGGCAAACGCATCTTAGTCGTTGGAGACGTCATGACGGACGCCTATATTCACGGCAAGGTTGATCGCATGAGTCCTGAGGCACCTGTTCCCGTTGTTGATCTCAAAACAGAAGAGCAACGCATCGGTGGCGCTGGCAATGTAGCTTTAAACCTCATTGCTCTTGGGGCCAAGGCCTATCTTGCGAGTGTCATTGGCCAAGACCTAACTGGTCAACACCTCAAGCAACAACTCGAGCAAGCACAAATCGACACAACAGCCATCCTTTTATCTGAGGAGCGCAAAACAACAATAAAAACCCGGGTGCTTTCCAATGGCAAACAACTTTTGCGCATAGACAACGAGGATCAACACGACCTCAGTGCAACGGAAACAAACACTTTTAAAAGCCAAATTGAAGTTCTTTTAGCAAGTGGCATCAACGGCATTCTTTTAGAGGACTATAACAAAGGCGTTCTAACTGCAGCGCTCATCGAATGGCTCATTGACACAGCACAGCAGCTTCAAATTCCTGTGGTGGTAGATCCCAAAAAGAAAAACTTTTTCGCCTACAAGGGTTGCACGCTTTTCAAACCCAACCTCAAAGAACTTAAAGACGGATTGCAAATAGATTTCAACTACAGCAATGAGCCAACTGCGCTGGCTCAAGCCATAGAAAACTTACAGCAAAAACTAGAAAGTCAATACACATTTGTGACCTTATCGGAACACGGCGTTCAAATGTACGATGGCCAGCAACACTATCATTTACCTGCCCACTTGCGCAATATTGCCGACGTTTCGGGTGCAGGTGACACCGTTATAGCTACAGCATGTCTGAGTTTGGTTTGCGGTGCGTCTCCAACACAAATTGCTGCCTTAGCCAATTTAGCTGGCGGCTTGGTTTGCGAAACACCCGGTGTGGTCAGTATCAATAAAGAAAAATTACGTGCTGAAGCACTGCAACACATTTTATAAAATGTCAGAAAAAGTCGTTAAGCCCTATGATTCGGGGCAATCAAAAAAAGAGGAAGTCGCTCAGATGTTCAATAACATTTCGGCCAACTACGACTTTCTAAATCATTTTTTATCATTGGGTATTGATCACCTTTGGCGCAAAAGAGCGGTAAAGCAATTGCGAGCTTTGCAACCAAAGGTCATGCTCGATTTAGCCACCGGCACCGGAGATTTTGCCATCGCTTGTTTGGCACTCAAACCCACTCAAATTATCGGCATGGACATCTCAGCAGGCATGTTAGCTGTCGGTAAACAAAAAATGAAAAAACGCGCCTTTGACCAAATCATTGATATGCAATTAGGTGATTCCGAAAACATGCCTTTCGAAAACAACTTTTTTGATGCCATTACCGTTGGTTTCGGTGTGCGCAACTATGAAAACCTTGAAAAAGGCCTAGCCGAGATGCTGCGCGTCCTCAAACCCGGGGGAAAGGCCGTTATTTTAGAGTTTTCTAAACCAAAGTCTTTTCCAATCAAACAACTTTTTGGATTTTACTCCAACGTCTTCATTCCCTTTTTTGGTAAGTACATCTCTAAAGACGAACGGGCTTACACCTACCTTCCAGAAAGCGTTGCTGTATTCCCAGAAGGCCAAGCTTTTGTAGACGTACTTGAAAAAGTGGGTTACCAAACCCAAGAGCCCATCCGCCTAAGTGGCGGCATTGCCAGTATTTACATCGGTACAAAAGCACAATAATTCGACAAATGAGGCGTTTGGAGGTCATGAAACTATTGCTTTTTTGTTGTTTACTAAGCCCGTGTTTGTTTGCACAAACACAAAAACAACAGCGTTACAAGAATTTCGACAAACGTTACATTCACTTTGGTTTCATGCTTGGTGTCAACAGCTCAGACTTCACTGTTATGCCAAAACCCAATGCATATAACCAATACCAACTGCTCTCCATCCAAAATGACGCACAACCAGGTGGACAGCTCGGCATTCTCACAACCGTAAAATTAGGCACCCCTACTATCCGCTTTCGCTTTATTCCAACGCTTTCTTTTCAGGAAAGGGTACTCAATTACAAAAGTCTCGACACCATTTGGTTTTTGAACGGAGCTGGCCAACAGCGCGTTAATTCCACGAACCTCGAGTTTCCTATGATGTTGCAATTCCGTACCAAGCGCTACAACAATTTTACCGCCTACTCGCTTTTTGGCATGCAATACAGTATCGATTTGCAATCACAGCAAGATGCATCTCAAAATTTCTATGACCCCTTTGTGAAAATAAAAAAGAACGATTGGCAAGGTCAAATTGGCGGTGGTGTAGAGTTTTTTGCACCGTATTTTAAGTTTGGAATCGAACTCAAGTACAGCCATGGCTTCAAAAGCAGTTTTATTCAAGACTTCACGCCCGTTTCTAACCCCATCGATCAACTTTACAACCGAGCTTGGTATTTTTCATTGATATTTGAAGGATGATTTCAATTCTTGATTTCACATGTTCACCAGAAGAAGCCAAAGACGACGCTTACTTGGAAAAGCGCATTCGCAAAGAACTTCAACTACCCCCTAAGCAAAACATTGCTTTTCGTTGGCGAAAGCGCAGTATTGATGCGCGCCAAAAACAAATCAAAATCAATGCAAGTATCGAGGTGGCCGTAGATACAACGTTTTCACCTCGTTTTAGACCCACGACCTTCGAAATCTTGCCACCAAACGCGCCATGCATTCACATTATTGGAGCCGGCCCCGCCGGACTCTTTGCCGCGCTACAAGCTATCTTGCAAGGTTTTCGACCCCTCATTTTTGAGCGCGGCAAAGACGTCCGCTCGCGCAGGCGAGACCTCGCCAAACTCACCAAAGAACATGTGCTCAACCCTGAGTCCAATTATTGTTTTGGCGAGGGCGGGGCCGGCACTTACTCGGATGGCAAATTATACACGCGCTCTAAAAAACGCGGTGACGTTCAAAAAGTACTCGAGTGGCTGGTGCAATTCGGTGCCACCGAAGACATCCTTATTGACGCACATCCGCATATCGGAACCAATAAACTCCCTCAACTCATTGAAGCCATCCGCGCACAAATCATTGCTTCGGGTGGTCAAATCAACTTCGAAAATAAGTTAACAGACCTTTTTATCCGAGAAAAAAAGATTACACATATTCAGGTCAATCAAAAGGAAAAAATTGCTGTTGAAAAAGTAATTTTAGCTACCGGGCATTCCGCCAGAGATATCTTTGCATTATTACACCAAAACAACATTGAAATCAAAGCCAAGCCTTTTGCACTTGGTGTTAGAGTAGAACATACCCAAGCCTACATAGATGGCCTGCAATACCATGGCCGACTCAACGATGCATATTTACCACCGGCTTCCTACAGTCTTGTGACGCAAGTTGACAACAGAGGCGTTTATTCTTTTTGCATGTGTCCAGGAGGCATCATTGCGCCGTGTGCCACTGCTCCTAATGAGGTTGTCACTAATGGTTGGTCGCCATCTAAGCGCAATAATATTTATGCCAATTCGGGCATTGTAGTTGGCGTAGAGCCCACTGACCTACCTGATCCTGAAAATCCCTTTGTTTGTCTCCAGTTTCAACAAGAGGTAGAACAAAAATGTTGGGAGGCTGCCGGGAAAACCCAAAAAGTACCTGCTCAGGGGCTCAAAGATTTTGTCGACGGTGTCAAAACCCTGCAATTTCCGAGATCATCGTATCAACCCGGTCTTACGAGTGTGAATCTAAAAGAAATTCTTCCCGAATTCATTTATTCACGTTTGCGCCAGGCATTTATAGATTTCGATCGAAAAATGCCGGGTTTTGTTACCAATGACGCCGTTGTTCATGCACCAGAATCCAGAACTTCTTCTCCGGTACTTATTCCCAGATTACCTAATACCTTTCAGCATCTTCAAATCAACAACCTCTACCCCATTGCCGAAGGAGCCGGCTATGCAGGCGGGATCGTATCGGCTGCAATTGACGGCATGAATTGTCTTGAAAAAATTGCGCAACAGCATATAAGTGCCTAACTTTAAGTGCTCAAGCGCTGATTTATGAAATTCTTTTTTTTCCTCATTTTTTCAAGCATCACTGCTTGTTCTTTTGCCCAACTCGATACGCTCTTTTGGTTCGTGGCACCTGAGGTAGCTCAGAGTCATGGTGACCGGCCAATTGTTTTTCGTTTTGCGACCTTAAACCAAGCGGCAACGATAACCGTTAGTCAGCCGGCTAATCCGAATTTCCCAAGTCAGGTACTCAATTTAGTGGCCAATGATGCCCAAACACTGAATCTAACCAATTGGATCGACCAAATTGAAAACAAGCCAGCCAATACGGTACTTCCTTACGGCTTTCAAATCAGTGCAACTGCACCTATCATGGCCTATTACGAGGTTACGCCTACTTGTAACTGCAACCCAGATATCTTTGCCCTCAAAGGGAAAAATGCATTGGGCACATCATTTGTGGTACCCACTCAGAACTACTTGAACAATGCATCTTACGCGCGTTCTGGTTTTAATATTGTGGCCACCCAAAACAACACGCAAATCACCATCATTCCTAAACAAGCCATCGTAGGACATCCTGCTAATGTTCCTTTTATCATTAGCCTGAATCAAGGAGAAACATTTTCAGCGGAGGCCATTTCTATCTTGGCCAATCAGCATTTAAGTGGCTCCGTAATTACGAGTAATCAACCCATATCGGTTACCCTGCATGACGATTCCATGAGCGGCGCACCATATGGAGGTTGCGCAGACCTCATGGGCGATCAACTTATTCCCAACCAAGTCATCGGAAGCGAATACATCATTTTAAAGGGTTATCTAAATGGCCCCGATAAAATTTATGTTGTTGCCGTTCAAAACAATACCCAAATTTCAATCGATGGCCTTGCAGTCGCAACCATTAACGCTACAGACACCTATGTACACACGCTGAGTAGTCCAACGGTCTTGATACAAACGAGTTCACCTGCCCACGTTTTACACACAACGGGTTTTGGTTGTGAGGTCGGCGGTGCGGTCTTGCCTTCTATTGTTTGCACCGGATCTAATACAGTGGCATTTGTTCGTTCAACCAACGAGTTTTTTGCATTAAACATTCTTGTTCCGTCCGGCGGAGAGAACGACTTCACATTCAACGGAAATGCAGGCATAATCAACGCAGCGTCTTTTAACTTTGTTCCAGGCACGAATAATACCTGGAAATACGCACAAATTGACGCGAGTGCATTTGTGGGCGTTCAGATGGCGTCTCGTATAGATAACCCCAATTTTAAATTCCATTTGGGGGTGGTGCATGGCGGTGCATCGAGTGGTTGCCGTTATGGTTATTTCAGTGATTTCGCTGCTGCACAATATCAAATAAGCGTCAACGATCAAAGTTTCTGTGTAGGAGAACCTATACTGCTCAGCACAAACACCTTAACAGGTGCAACCTACAACTGGTCCGGACCTAATAACCTCAGTGCAAGTGGGCCGCAAATCCAAATCCAGCAAGCACAACTCTCAGATGCCGGTACTTATACTATTTCAGGTTTTTTGCCCGGCACTTGCCCAATTACACCAGACACCATTTCAATCATTGTGCACGCCAATCCAAATGCGCCTGAAATTTTATCGAACGGACCTGTTTGCCTTGGAGACACACTTTCTTTTTGGACAAATAGCACAGCTGCACAATATTTTTGGTCGCAAGGTGCAAATTCAAGCACGGCTGATACCTTTAACATCTCTGCAGCTGCAGGCACATTCACAACGCAGCTGAGTATCATTGACACCAATGGCTGTGCCTCACCCCCGAACACCATATCAGCTGCAGTGTATGCAAATCCCACGGTGACCTACACTGGCCCCACTAGTGTTTGCGGGCCGCTCGTCAACTTCAATGCCGATGTGGTTTCTAGCAGCCAAGATAACATCAGTCAAATCAGCTGGCAATACAACGGTCAAACAATTGGCACGTTAAATCCGAGCACCTTCGACTTGCAAACTAATAATGGCAGTTTAGAAAATTTTATAGTGAGTGTCAGTTCAGAAATTGGTTGTAACCACAGCGATACCTTTCAAGTGAGTTTCAATCCATTACCAATTGCTTCGTTTGCCATTGACCCGCTTTGCGACGGACAAACAGTCAATCTCACTAACCAAAGCTCTTGGTCAGGAATACCGAATAGTGGCACAACCATACAAGCTACTTTTCTGCCAGGCGATGGCCAACAACTCAATAATATACCGACTAGCTACATTTATAATCAAAGCGGAACCTATACAGCCACTTTAATTTTAACAAGTTCTGCAGGTTGTACCGACTCCATTAATGCATCTTTCCAACTCTTGAGCGTACCTCAAATTAGTCTGGATATCCAGGATACCTGCGGACAAACAGCTTCTTTTGAGGCCACTTTTTCGGTACCCATCACCTCGATTCAAAACTTCCAATGGCAAATCAATTCGGCGCCCTATTCACAAAATCCGATTACACTCAGTTTTAGTCAACCCGGAACAATCCCGTATGATTTCACATTAAACCTTATCAATGGCTGCTCATACAATGCCTATGGTTCAATTGACATTATTCCTTCAATTCTTTTAGAAGAAATGGTTTTTCCGAATGTCATTTCAATTAATGGTGAAGCCGGGAATCAAAAATGGCAAATAGATTCACTTTACGAAAACTGTGCTTCTTTTGAATTGCAAATTTTGAACCGTTGGGGACAAACCATTTTCACCACAAATTCAGCTCAAAAAGCCTTCGAAGGTAAAAATGAGCAAGGTGAATTGCTTTCTGAAGGAATTTACTTTTACCTCTTCACAAGTGGAGAAGAGAAAAGACAAGGCTTCCTTCACCTGATCCACTAAGAAGACTTAACTTTGCTTTATGAAAAGAGTAGTCGTTGGACTTTCCGGTGGAGTAGATTCAAGTGTGGCGGCCTTGTTATTGCAGCAACAAGGTTATGAAGTCATTGGTATGTTTATGCGCAATTGGCATGACCAAAGCGTAACACTCTCCGATGAATGCCCCTGGATTGACGACTCTAACGACGCCTTGCTCATCGCCCAACAACTGGGTATCCCATTTCAAGTGATTGATTTATCGGAAGCCTATAAAGAGCGTATTGTCAACTACATGTTCAAAGAATATGAAGCCGGACGCACACCTAACCCAGACGTTTTATGCAACAGAGAAATCAAATTTGATGTCTTTTTAAAAGCTGCCCTTGATTTAGGCGCTGACTACGTTGCAACAGGCCATTATTGCCAAAAACAAGCGCATCCCGACGGCAGCTTTGGCCTTTTAGCCGGTGCCGACCCAGGTAAAGACCAATCCTATTTTTTGTGCCAACTCAGCCAGGCACAACTCGCAAAAGCGTTATTCCCAATTGGGCAACTTCAAAAAGCAGAAGTCAGACAAATTGCACAACAAAATGGTTTGGTAACTGCAGCTAAAAAAGATTCACAAGGGCTGTGTTTTGTTGGTAAAATTGCTTTACCAACGTTCCTGCAACAACAACTTGCTCCCAAAGAAGGTCCAGTGATTGAAGTCGCACCGAACCTAGAAATTTTTAATCAATACAACGAACTTGCTCCTACCATTCAAAATATAGAAGCCTTGGCTCAGCCATTTACATACAAAATTGAAGATGGCATTATCGTGACTAAACACCAAGGCGCACACTATTATACCATCGGACAACGCAAGGGATTGCATATTGGAGGGCGGCCCGAACCCAGTTTTGTGATCGGAATAGACACCGTTCAAAATGTTGTTTACAGCGGCCAAACCGAACAGCATCCTGGGCTGAATCGCTGGGCTTTGAAACTAGAACGCCACAGTATTTCTTGGATACAAAAAAGTGCAACATTTGAAAAAACGAATCAATTGAACTGCTCGGTGCGCATACGTTACCGACAACCTTTACAAGAAGCACAACTCATTTCAAAAGAGGGTGAATTCTATATCCTTTTTAAACACAAACAAAAAGGCATTACGCCTGGGCAATTTGCTGCTTGGTATTGCGGCAATGAGCTGCTCGGCTCTGGCGTGATTGCATAAAAAAAAGGACACATTTCTGCGTCCTTCTTTTATCTAACTATAAATCAACTATTAGTTGAGGATCAGTGCGAAGCCTTGAGGTTCAACACTTAATTTTTCTTCAGTGAAGCGAATTCGATCGAGTAGATCTGCCACTTCAAATATATTTAACGGACTTTGAACACCTAATTCGCGGTGCTGATCTAATTTCAGCTTTGCTTGACGAATCGACTTAGTTCTGAGCGATTGAATGCTTGTGGTCATGGTCTTTGTTTTTTGAGTTGTTTTGTTGTTGTTTCGAAAGCTCTTACGCCAAGGATTGTGCCAAGGTTTCAAAAGCGATGTTTTTTTTCACTTAACAAAGTAAATAACATGAAATATCTTTTTGATTAAGAGTGTTTTAACTCAATTGTAAAATCTATTGATTTATCCACAATTTTCTTTGACTACCCCTAAAAATGTTCATAAACGTTATCATAGACATCCTTATATTTGCATTGTGAAATACTTACTTATCCTTCTTCCTCTTTTACTGTGGTCTTGTCAAGAGCCCAAAAACGAAGAACGCACAACTGAAAATAAACCGGCTGGCCCTCCGGTAAAAGGCAAACAAAGTCTTGAGGCATATGCCAACCGAATGGTTCGCGCCGCGCTCAATATTCAAGCCAATGAAAAATTTGAGTTGCAGATTTACCGGGCCCAACTCGATGCGGACGGAATTGAAGATGCAATTGTAACAGTAAACAGACTTGACCTCGCCATGAAAGAAGCTGCTGCTAGTCCAAACCCAGCAAAACGTGCAGACCTCGGCTTTATGGGTAATTTCAACTACTTTTTCTTTTTTGATGGTAAACTAGATATGCTCTCACCCCCTATCGCAATTCCATCCTCTCCTCTCCTACCTTTGAGCGTAAGCTTCGAGTACATCAGCTCTACGCAATACAAAGATATCCTCATTGATTTTAGAATTAGAAATGCAAGCTACAAAGACTTTTATACCGTGAGCAACCACACGCCTCGACGCATTTTTCAATTCAAAAATTTTGACGGCCTAGGCACTGCTGTTACAGAAGCATATCACTTCTCTTATGGTGCCGGTTCATACGGTCCTCAAAAAAATATTTTTGTCATGGAGGCCAAGTTGGAAGCACTACCAGCTGGGGCCGACAAAAACACGTTCATCCCAAAAATCACGCCCATAGAAAAAATCAAATACACTTTTTTCTATCTAGAAAGCCAAGCAAAATACGCGACAAAAGACGCCCAATAAAAAAGGCGGAGTAAACTCCGCCTTTCCAGTTTTCATTTCGGATTAAAAAGAACCTCTGAGGGTTAAAATAAAATTACGTCCCGGGGCAGAAATATTCGACGCAAACATGCGGTAGTTTTGATCTAAAATATTTTCACAAGCAACCTGAACACTTAGCATATTATTGATATTATAATTTGCTCTCCAATTGAGTGTATACCAACTTGGCATCCCATTGGGGGTGGCATAAGCAAAGTTATCTTCACCTACTAAGTTATAATCTTCCAATTCTTTAGCGCCGGAGTACATCACAAATGCTTCCATTTTCAATTTGTTTTGAAGCATTGCATACTTTAAGCTTACTTTTCCAAAAGCAGGTGCAATATGATCCAATGGGTATGGTATTGTATCTGTTGCAATTCGGCCATGCGTATAAATATAACTCGCAAACAATTGTAGATTGGCTGTGATTTGTGCATTGACAAAAGCTTCTATGCCATAGACTTTTGCACGACCTGCATTTGTTGTTGTCAATACTTCACTCATTTGTCCATCATAAAGTACGCTATCTGAACCATTAAAGGTTCCTTTTTGAACTGTTAACGTATTTGTCAACCAAGTTTGGTATACTGTGGCTCCGATTGCTGTGTTTTTTACAATTTCATATTGTAAACCAAGTTCACCGTTACAAGCATATTCTGGGATCAAGTTTGGATTTGGGACAATAACATTACCAGGAACAGATTCAAAAACTTTAGTGAGGTCGTCTACATTAGGAGCCCTAAATGCTGTTGAACCATTAACAACCAGACGCAGCTTACTTGTAGGCATATAAATCAAACCTAAATTTCCATTTAACGCAAGGTGATTTTGTCGGATCTGATCAAATGGAAATGGAAAAAATGTTTGGTCAATGAACTGCGCATTCAAGGCAACTTGAGAAAGACGGATTCCATCGTTTATGATGAGTTTATCGGAAACTTCATAAGTATGCGAGGCATAAATTGCTGCTCCTTGCATGCGAGAGCCTCCATCAGGGTAGCGTGTATCCAATGGGGTTTGTTCTCCTGTGGTGATATTCTTGGTATAGGCTGTTGAATTCACCAAATTCAAGTATGCTTCAGCGCCATAGCGCAACTCATGAGCACCTTTTTTCTTCATGAAATCTGCATTGAAAGTATAAATATCGAGTTGTTCTATGCGGTGATTCAAGCCTGACTTGTTGAACCTTCTATCCATGCGGCTTTCTTCAATTCCCTGGTAAGCAAAAATAAGCCGTGCGTTGTCATAAAACTTTGTTGCATTTGATAATTCTAAAGTATATGCCGCAAGAAGTCGGAATTGAGGCCCATAATACCACTCTGCAAATTTTGGTTTAGATCCTGACATTTGGGTTAGACGGTCATAGCGGTCAATGTTGCTCGAATTGGACAACTGTAGATTGAGATGATGACTAAGCCCTTGTTTTTGCTTAAAGCTAAACTTTTGTAAAATATCGTATTGGCTATACCCGGAGCCAACTTGCAAACTGCTATCCGCATTTACGACCATACTATCTACGCCGTTAATGCGAGCGACATACCAAGGACGATAACCTAAATTACCGATTGCTGCCGACCGCTTAGCGCCTTGGCGTAAATCGCCATAGCTCGCATAGGAAATGGAAGTGAGTGAAGCAAAACGTTGATTGGCTATATTTACCTGAGCATTCGCCGCATAACCTGCACTAGCCGAAAAAGCGCGTAAATAAGCACCACTTTTAACAAGGGTTTGGTCGGTTGAACTAAAAATGGGTTTTTTAGTCTGAAAGCTCATGACACCACCAATGGCATCCGAACCATACATAACAGAACCAGGTCCAAAAACAAGTTCTACACGATCCATATTTGCTTGGTCAAGGGTAATGCAATTTTGGAGGTGCCCGCCTCTGTATATGGCATTGTTCATTCTGATTCCGTCGACCACCAACAATACCTTGTTGGTTTCAAAGCCCCTGATGATTGGACTACCGCCACCAAGCTGACTTTTCTGAACAAATATGGACCCTGAATTAGCCAAGACATCAGCCATAGACGTTTGTTGTTGAAACTGCATTTCCGAAGACCTGAGCACTTGGATTTTCTGAGCAACATCTTTGCGTTTTTCCAAAGACCTATTGGCCGAAACGACGGTTTCATTCTCTGTTTGGGTATTTGGCACAAGATAAATCGTGACTTCAGCTGCCCCATTGCCTGGAAATTGAAAAGTGTACTTTTCATAATCGGGGTGCTGAATTTCAACGGTGTTGTTCCCGGAACCCTCTAGTTGATATGTTGAATTTGAAATTTGCTTCACTTTTGCCTTCGACTGAATAGTCAGTCCATTTACCAGTTCAAAAGTGTAGGCGTCGCGCACTTCAAAAGTATGCTGCGCAAAACTAAGGATAGGCGTAAAAAGCACACCTATCAGTATAAGATATATTGATTTCATTGCGTGTTAAGTTTAAATAAATATTTCATCCATTTCGATGGACGTAAGGAGTCTTACCTCCTTAACAAGAAAGCATGCGCTTTTTTACTACTGTGTAGTATGGCTATTTAAACTCGATTTTCGGGTGGTGGACCGGTGACTGAAAGGAATGGATTGTAAATATTTTCTACCTCTGTTACATAAGGCTTGTTTCGATTTAGATCAAAATGGCTCAACTTCAACTCAAATAAATCCATAGGCTCCATGGGCTCATTGAAAACCCTTAGCCAGCCATGAATCGGATGCCGATCGGGTGCATTGACTAAATTGTCGGCGGTAGCGTAAGCTAATTTTTCGAATAATACGGTTTCCTGAATATCGTCTATACATTTGAAATGCCAAATGCCTTTGATCTTACGCTTGTGTACAACATCATAAAACCTACCATTGAGTCTGAATTCATGTGGTTTAACCCAATTCAGTTTTTTACTTTCCTTAATAGTAAAATGAAATGAAATGAGCTGATTTTCAGGAACGGCTTGCTTGAGCGCCGTTTTAATTTCTTTTCGAATGAAGTAGTGCTCTATTTCCACAAAAGTGAAGAATCCTATCA
>JBJTNX010000104.1:0-6843 GCA_046074325.1 Sphingomonadales bacterium | reverse complement strand
GGAAGGGCATATGGTGTTGTACTGCAGCAAACTACCGGCGACTGTCTTGTCGAGGATAATATCTTTAAACATTTAAGACATTCCATATTACTACAGTCTGGTGCTAATGGAAATGTGTGCACGTTTAATTTTTCTACCGATCCGTATTGGCAAGAAAGTTTACTGACGGCCAATTTAGCCGGAGAACTTGTGCTACATGGAAATTATCCGTATTGCAATCTTTTTGAGCAGAATAGCATTGGTAATATCGTTATTGATAATTCACATGGTGCCAACGGACCAGATAATTTATTTTACCGAAACAGGGCCATTTTATACGGAATATTCTTCAGTGATCAGAGCTCTCCAAATCAGCTTTTCATCGGAAATGAAGTCACCAACACGGGGTTTCCGTACAGTTTGGTCAATTACTCGATACTTGGGTCAGGGCATTTTCAATATGCCAATAATAACAAAGGGGTTATAGTTCCAGCTGGTACACAATTGCAAATAGATACTTCTTTTGCGTATACTCAAAAACCAGCTTTTGTAGGCACGGGTGTGTGGTTGCACATCGGAGACCAACCAACGCTTGCTTACCCGATTCCGGCAGAAAATCGTTGGTTGAATCAAGCCTATTTTTCTACCTCTTGTGGGCAAACCGATCTGACGATACAAGATTGGTCAGCGCAACTCTCTTGTTATCCCAATCCCAGCGCCAAAGAAGTACATCTAAAATGTTCTAAACCGTATTTTGGTAATCTAGAATTGCGCACTATTTTCGGCCAGACCCTGCTTCGCACAAACATGAAAGGCTATGAGCTAACTATCGATGCCGAATTGTTCCCGCAGGGAACCTATTTGCTTTACCTTGTAGATTTAAAAAAATCTGTAGCTTTTATTAAAATCAATTAAAAACAAGGAAAATAGGTAAACGCATAAAGGTTTGCTCAAAGTAAGGACTGCGTGCGTAAATATAGAATAACTGGTCCCATTCATTATTGGCAAACTTTATATCAAGTGCTTTACGCGCTTCGTATTCTTTTTTTAGCAACGGATTTTCTTCCAATATTTTAGCTATTTTTTCCTTGAATACATAAGTTGAAAAATACTCCTTTTGTTGTAAGTAGCTATCAAAATAATTCCAACTCAGGTAGCTGTCTTCCGCTTCGCCTTGGAGAACGGCGTGCAGAAAAAGTACACTATTCTGTTTGCTGGATATAATGACGTCACCTGGTTTTAATTCAATTTCCTTTTCGGTAGTTTCAATTTGAATTTGGGATAATTTAAAATGCCCTTCGTAGGGTCGGGTCGGTGCTTTGTAATCTTTTACAATTTGGCAATAAACACGTTTTTTAGAGAAATCAGTAACGACTTCAAATTGCACACCGTTCATTTTTAAAAAATCGATAATCTGTGTTTCCTGCCCACCGACAATATAATAGGAAGGCACCTTAACAGAGTCTTGAGCTGTGTATTGTTTGTAATAAGGAATATATTTTTCATAAGATTGGTTTCTGTCATATTCGAGCTGAGCCAGGCCTGTGATTGGATGCTGCGGATAGATGGCTTTGTAACCTTTGAAGCGGATGCTGTCTGCTGTGCTCGGATTGAGTTGGTAATTGTATTTAAAATAGGTCAGTTGTTGACTCCATGCTTTTGCATCCTTGCGCGCCGATTCTATTTGATCGGCATTCTCAATCATATAGGCAATAGTTGAATTCATGAACGCGAGTGTCGCTTTTACGCGCTCTGGGAAAGGCTTGAGCATATGCGTTTCTACTGTAAATGAAAGGCTGTGAAATAAACTGGCGTAGCCCATGGCGTAGCGGGGTAGGTCGTTGAATGCCATAATGCCGTCTTCAGGGGTTTCCCCTTTTAATTCGACGTATGGGAAAAGCTCAAAATTCCCGATCTGACAATAATCTTTGAGGGTCGGAATACAACTTTCATAAGTGAGTTTTTGCATACTAGGCGCCAGCCTTTCCTTCATGGCGCTTATATAGGTAAGGGTATACGGGTAGTCGGCACCATTAGACACGTGGTTGTCAATAAAAACGTCTGGATCGAGCGCTTGAAAGATTTTAACAAATGTCTGGGTATTGACGGCATCTATTTTGGTAAAGTCCCGGTTGAGGTCTAAGTTTTTACTCGAGCCCCGAAAGCCATAAGATTCAGGCCCATTTTGATTGGCCCGACTCGTGGAAGAACGGTTATACATACCACCAACATTATAGGCAGGAATAAAAGCGATGACAGGTAAATCCATACCATCGCGACTCTTCAACGGTTTGCCCGCTCTGATCCATTGTTCGAGCCAAATGAGACAAGCGTTGATGCCGTCGGGTTCACCTGGGTGAATGGCGTTGTTGATGAGTAGCGTAGTGCTATTGCGCGCTTTTTCAAAGGTCTTCGTGGAATCCTTGGCACCGTTGATAACACATAAGTAAATGGGTTGCCCGTGGTCCGAGGGCCCCATGTTGTAGAGCTTGATTTCCTTGTGTGTACGGTCTAATTGTTGAAGCTCAGCAATGAGTTCAGGATAGGTAGGGGTGGTGTTTCCCATCCAATTTTGCTGGGCAATGAACGAACTGCTGGTGCCAATGGCCAGCGCAAATAGTAGTCTTTTCATGCTGCTAAATTACAAAAACGCAATTTGCCAACAGTTTAGATCGTATTTGATTAGAAAGAAGGGCAGCTGAGCTTGCGGAAATCGCGCACTGGTTTTTTGCACTTGAGGTTGATTCCCAATGAAACTTCATGTGAGCCGCCACTGACACCATTGCCCAAAGGAGAAACAGTGAGGTCATAGCTGTAACCAATTCTGTATTTGTCAGTGGTTAGCCCGACCGTTAAGATGAATGCATCTTTGTTGCGGTACCAAGCGCCAATTGTGAAGCTTTCATAACGCAAGTAGGCACCAATATTGAGTTGCTGAAAACCGTTTTGATACTGATATATCACATTCGGAGACAAAAAGGTCGTACTTGAATAACGGCCGCGCTGCCCAAGTTTGATATTGGCACCCATGTGTCCCGTTATTTTAACGGGGAGCCTAGATTGCCCAAGAATCAGGGACTCATCAGGACGATTCAAATGGTGAAAGGCACCGCCAAAATAAAAATTCTTGCTGAAGCCCACAAAGCCTGCCGAGACGTCAAAAAAGCCACGGCGACCATTGCCGCGTGGTACATCGCCGGTCTGATAAATGAAGCCTCTGCGCGGATCGATCATGTCGCCAAAAGTGAGTTTACTCCAGTCGAGGTATTTCTGATAATAAGCAGCTTGGGTGCCAAACATGAGTCTAAACTTGCGATTTACTTTTAAGTAATACGAATAACTCGCTCCGATCATGGATGTTTGTATGGTGCCCTGTCCTTGTTGATCGTGCATAGCCACCAGGCCAACACCACCAGAAATATTTTTAAAGTAGCTGTCGTAAGCGGCTGCATAGGTGATGTAATTGCCAGTGAGTTGGGGCCATTCGTTACGGTAGTTGAGCGACACTCTAGGGCAGCCGCTCGAACCAGACAACGCCGGATTCAAATAGGACGGATTTGAATAGAATTGGGTAAAAGTGGGGTCCTGTGCATTTGCGGTAAATATATTTACCAAAATGATCGCGGTGTAAACTATTTTTTTCATGATTACAAACTGATATATCGACGCGCTTGGCGACTATTTTGTGAATAAATGCGGAAGGTAAGTTGATGCAAAAAACTTGGTGCATTCAAGGTTAAAAGTTGTTGTTGACAGCTTTGAACTAAGATAGCGGTATGCCGTCCGAAATAGCCGATGGCAGCCTGGTATTGTTGGTTGTTACCAATGTTGAGGCCAAATTGCCATCTATTGATGTTCAATTGCGCACCTGCATGAAATTGTGTTTGAAGTCGATTGCTCGTGAAAAGCAAGTAAGGAGAAAGTCGCATTTTTTCGTTGCGCGATGCATATTGGGTTCCTAGTGCGAGCGTGAGTTGTTGCGGTGCACGGCTATTTTGTGGTTGTAGCTCATTGCCCATTACATAATCAAAATGTTGAAACACGTTTTCAAGTTGTGCACTTGCGAAAAGAATGGGGGTTTGTATCGCAACGCTTAGGTCGAGGTCGCGGTAGAATAAACGCCGACCAATGCCTTCTGTGGAGTCAATATTAACCGTTCTTAAGTCGGCATTCTGAAATTCAATAAAAGATAGCTGGCCAAGCTTAGAGGCGTTCACCTGGCGAGAACCCATGCGCAAACGGGCAGCAGGTTCGACAATGATTTGACGGGTCAGCATGAGTTTTGGCGCCGCAATAAAGCCGATTTCATAGTCCGTAATGGATGAGCCCGCGAATTGCATGTAATTGGCTTGCAATCCAAAGCCGGACTTCAGGTTTCTGGCGTAGCCGTCAAGGCTGATGCGCTGCCCAAGTAAGGCTTGTTCTTGTTGGGTGCCTGTCCTTGCCATGCTGACGCTTTGGAAACGCGTCTGGGATTGCGAACCAACACTGCTGATATTTGCGTCAATATTAGACTTTCCTGGTAACAATAAATCATAGGACTGGTTATTGGTGAGTCCAAGTTCTTTTTGCGCAAATTGACTCATGCGCTGCAGAGCAGGCCAGTGGTAGTTTTTGCTGCCATTGTTTTCTGTTTGAATACCGGCCAAAGATTCAAAACGAAGGTCGGTGCGGTAACCATTGATCAGTTTTGGAAAACGCAAAGAGAGTAATTCGTTTTCAGAAGAAGAAGTGGAAGGAGAGGGAAAAGGAGAGGAAGGAGTGGAGGAAAGAGAAGAGCGAGAAACAGGTGTGTGATGGAGATTTGGAAAGTTGAGCGTTATTAAGGATGAAGATTGAATGGAAGAAGAAGTTGATGATATTGCTGTCGATGATTTTGCTGTCGATGTTGATGATGTAAGTAAGGTGTTTTTCTGCTGATCGGGGATCTTTAAATTGGCTGGTTTGGCTGCATATGCTTTTGATTTGCTTTTAAGGTACCCTTCTTGCTTAAAGAAGTAGCTGCCTGCAAATAAAAGCAAAAGTAGGGCCGCTGCCGCATAATAGTAGTTTTGGTTGATTCTCCTTTTGCGATACAAGGCTGCTTTGGGCTCAAAAGTAATGGGCGCCGCGGTGTAGCTCGCTTGCTCCCAAGCATCTTGCTCGAGACTCAGCTCAGGGTTTTGGGCAAAAAATTGCGCGAGTAATTCTTGCTGTTCTTGACTCAGATTTCCTTCGACGGAATCGAAAAGCCATTGATCTAGGTTGTCTAAAGTTGGTTTCATGAAGCCAATACAAATTGTCCTTTAATGCGTTTTTTGACTTTGAGCCTTGCTCTGAAGAGATACACCTTGACTTGTGCTTCTGTCAAGGACAGTAGCGCGCCAATTTCTTGATAGGTGTAACCTTCGAGGTCTCGGAGCAACAAGATACTTTTTTGAAGTGGCGGCAACTCTGCAACCAATAGCCCAATGAGCTGTTGGTTTTCAAATTGGTGGTCACTACTTGGAGCCTGATTCCAACAAAGCGAGTCCAGGTGTTGTTGTTTGACTTTGTCGCGCTTCACCTGATTGAGCATGAGGTGATTGGCACAAGTAAACAACCATGACTTGGCTTTTTCTATGGGAATCTGTTTCTTGTTGATCCACAATTTTTCAAAGCAATCTTGTACGGTATCTCGCGAGGACTCGACATCTCTGAGGAAATGCAAGCAAAACCGGTACAGCGCATCGCTGTGTTGGTCCACGCAGGTATTGTAGTCGTTGCGGTTCAAAATTGTGTCTGGCAATAGAACAATTTGTTGGGCGCAAAAGTTACATGTTACTAACTTTTACTACAGAAAATTACAATTTTTTGTTTGGATAAAAAAATGGGCGGTTAAAACCCAAAGTTATCGAAGCCAGTTTGCGTGAGCTCTTGGTACTTTTCTTCGTTGAATTCGTAGAGCAAAGATGGTTTGTGCGGAACGCCGCGTTGCTTTTCTCGCAAGCTAGACAGGATGTTTAGTTTCTGAATTTTACGACGGAAATTGCGTTTGTCTAGGGGTTTATCGAGTATAGATTCATAAAGCCTATGAAGTTGACTGAGTGTGAATTTCTGAGGTAGCAGATTGAAACCAATAGGCTGAATTTTAATTTTTTGTTTGAGTTTGTCTTTGGCTGCTTGCAATATTTCGTAATGGTCAAAGGCCAATTCTGTAATTTGACTGACAGGCACCCAATCGGCATTTTTGGCAAAAGATGATGCTTGTGGCTTGTATTGGGACATCGGCACAAGTGTATAGTAAGCCACGGTAATTACGCGCGCTTCAGGTTCAGCACGGATGCTTTTGAGCCACTCGCGGTCGGACTCTTTATGAATGCGATCAGGGTCGCCAAATGCGCCAACTTGTTCGAGGTAAATGTTGTTGAGGCCAGTGAGTTCATCTAGAACCCGATTGGCTGCCATATCTAAGTTCTCGTTGTCGTAGATGAGGTTGCCGGGAAGGGCAAGACGCGGCCCAAATGCAGATGAGATCTCTCCTCGGTCGATGAGCAACACGGTAAGTTGTTCGAGGTCAAAACCAAAAATAACGCAGTCTACGGAGACGTTTGGATTGAGTTCTGAATTGAAATTTTTTGGTTTGTGCTGCACGTATGAAGTATTATCTATATATTTGGATAGTGTAAAATTGACACAAAGCTATCATTCACTCTATAACAAATTATGTATTTCATTATTGAAAGTGGTTCTACCAAAAGCGATTGGGTATTAGTAGACAACAAAAATAACCAAAGTTTTTTTTCAACAATGGGCTTCAATCCATATTTTCATTCAGCGGATATAATTGAGGCTGAGTTGAAGAAAAACACAGAGATCATGCACTTAGTTCCTTCTATCAAAGGA
>JBJTNX010000103.1:0-5602 GCA_046074325.1 Sphingomonadales bacterium | reverse complement strand
TTGCATTTGAGGTGGTCAATTACGTGCGCTTCGTGGCCTGCCGCTTCGGCAGCCTCTACCAGCCTTTTAGTTGAATAGAGGTGTGAATTTCTAGAGAGAATGGCAATTTTCATAAAGGAAAAGATAGGGGCTCGTGGATATATTTTTTACTTGTGTCGACCACAAAGCGGTTATTGAGGACTTTTCTACCGAGTAGAATCGGATATCGCATGCCTTTGCGCACGGTCAATGAGAATTCGGTACGAAAACACAATTCAGCAATACAAATGGTGCCAAAAACAAAGTAACGCTCTTGGGTGTCTCCGTTGCTGCTCTTGACTTTTTTGGTCCGAAATTTCTTGAATTGCATTTCTTGACCTGTAAAAGCAGGGTGTTTATCGTCCAGAAAAACGACCTTGAGTACACCAGCTTCTTCTTGGCAGCTGCTCACGTGAATGCTAGAGGTGTATGCGCCGGTATCGACCTTTACCTTGACTTGCTGCAAACCAAAGTCTGGCAATACTGCCAACTCTCGGCGACCAATCAAAATTTTATCTTCGGGCAACATAAAACAAATGTAAGCGAAACTTCTAAGACATGAAAATGAGTCAAAAGCAAATAAAGCATGGAAATGGGCGTTAAGGATTGTAACTTTGTATACATGAAGCAACTTTTACTTCTTTTTTGGTTGGCATTACCTCTTTTCAATTGGGCTCAAGACATCACGGTTTTTGGGTACTGTTATTTGAGAGGTAAAAACCCCGCCATTGGTGCAAAAGTGCAATTGAAGGTAAACGATAACCGTTCTGTAAATATCACGTCCGAAACGGTTACAAACGAAAAAGGATATTACGCATTTCAAAACATAAGTAAGGGGCAAATCATTGAAATCAGCTACATTTATGAAGGAACTGAACTAACCCTAAATACCATCATCACTGAAAGCAGCGCACTGCAAGAGCTACCCGATCAACATTTTAACATCCAAAACAACCGTGCCGTTGTAGTAGGTCGAGATGGGCAAAATCCGTTTGAAATTGAAGCACTTCCTCCATTGAACCTCAAAGGAATTGTCGGGCTCGAGCGCACCCTCACACTGACCACCGCTGCAACTTCTAATAACGAACTCACCTCCAACTACAATGTACGCGGAGGCAACTACGATGAAAACCTTGTTTATGTCAATGGTTTTCAAGTTTTCAGGCCATTTCTGACACGCAGCGGCCAGCAAGAAGGCATGAGCTTTATTCATTCCTCGTTGGTCGAAGACGTCCGATTTAGTGCGGGCGGTTTCGCCGCCAACTACGGAGACCGCCTGAGTTCTGTACTGGACATCACTTACAAAACTCCAAGCGGCTTTCATGCCTCTGCCATGGCTTCCTTGCTCGGTGTGGAGGCACATGTAGAAGAAGCCGTCAACCAACGGTTCAATTTCTTGGTTGGTGCACGTTACCGTTCAAACGGTTATTTTCTCAATACGCTTCCGACCAAAGGTGCGTATAGTCCGGTGTTTGCCGATGCGCAAATCCTGACCAACTACCAACTCAATGAAAACTGGACTTGGAGCTTTTTAGGCCATTTTTCGACCAATGCCTATCGCTTTGCACCCCAAACAGCACAATCTGACTTCGGGACAGCCAATGAGGCTTACAGACTCATGATCTACTTCGAAGGTCAGGAAAGTTCAAACTTTCAGACACTGATGGGAGGCACCTCACTCAAATACGCCAAAAACAAAACCAAACTCGATTTTTACGCATCCGCTTTTCAGTCAGATGAGCGCGAATATTTTGATATCCTCGGTCAGTACTACATCAATGAACTCGAAACGGATCCATCCAAAGAAGAATTTGGCGATTCCATTGCCACTCTCGGTGTTGGTGGGTTTTTGAACCACGCACGCAATCGGCTCCAAGCGCAAATCTTTTCTGTTTACCACAACGGTAGTTATTTACTTGCAGACGGCTTTACTGATGCCAACAAAACACACAAACGCTACAATGAATTAGCTTGGGGAACCCAAATCCAATTTGATCATTTTAAGGACGCACTTTCTGAATGGCGACTCATCGATTCATCGGGTTACAGTTTACCGCAAACGGAACCGAGCCAGATCATTCTATATGAAACAATTAAAGGGAATTTATCCCTCAACGGTTGGCGTGCGAACGGATACCTGATGTGGTCTAATTCATGGACCAAAGTGAGCCGCCAAAAAATGATTCAAGGAACCTACAAGAAAGACGGACAAAAAATAAATTGGTCCGATACTTTAGCGGTTTCAACCCAAAAATTCAACTTACAAATTGGTTTACGTGGCGGTAACACGAGTATCAACCAAGAACCTTACTTTACGCCGCGCATCAGCTTTTCGTATGCACCTGCTGCTTACATGTGGCAAGATGGCAAGCCAGTGCGCCGCGGTTTGTTGTTCAAGTTATCGTCGGGCCTTTACTACCAACCGCCATTTTACCGAGAGTTCCGTACGTTTGATGGCCAACTTGCCTTGGGTGTGCAGGCGCAAAAATCTTTACACATTGTAGCCGGATCCGAATTTTTATTTCAGATGTGGGGCCGGCAATCACCGTTTAAACTCAATACCGAACTCTACTATAAATACCTCTGGGACCTCAACCCTTATGAAATCGAAAACGTACGCACGCGCTATTATGCCAACAACAATGCAGTCGGCTACGCCTATGGGCTCGACATCAATGTACACGGAGAATTTGTAGAAGGCATTCAGTCTTTCTTTAAATTAGGATTGCTCTCCACAAAGGAAGACATCAAAGGCGACCAATACACCATTTATTACAATGCCGCCGGGGAGCGTATTATTTTTGGCTACAGCGAGGACCAAACAGTTGTCGACTCTACAGTTGTTTTACCCGGTTTTATTCCACGGCCAACCGACCAATGGCTTACTTTTGGGGCGTTGGTTCAGGACCAAATGCCTGGTTTTGAGGCCTTCAAAGTACAAATGGGTCTTCAATACGGCTCGCGTTTACCGTATGGCCCACCCGACTTTACACGCTACAAAGACACCTTGCGCCTGCGCTCTTATTTTCGTGTAGACCTTGGCCTTTCTTACGATCTGCTGCACAATAAAACACAAACCAAAATGGGTAAAAAAGGATGGCAACAGCTCGACCAAGCGCTGGTTTCTTTGGAGATCTTCAACGTGCTCGGCGTCAATAATGTGCTTTCCAAACAATGGATACAAGATGTGCAAGGGAAGTTTTATTCAGTTCCAAACTACCTCACGCAAAGGCTATTCAACCTAAAGTTCAGTATTGCGTTCTAACGAAGAATAAAGTTTCGGAAAACTAATTGAGACTGGGCGCAAACAAGAAGCGGTTCGGAGACACCAAACCGGTCTTGACAGCGTACATCACGATACCAGCCGTGTTTTTCACACCCAATTTAGCCATGATATTTTTGCGGTGGGTATTGACGGTATGCTTACTTAAGAATAAAAATTCGGCAATTTGTTCGTTGGTTTGGCCTTCGGCTATCAACGTAATGATTTCATTTTCTCTTTCTGAAAGCACCACTGGGCCACAACTAAAATCTTCTGTATGAAGTTCTTCTACATCGATATTTGCTTTTTGGATGGTCTCGAGTAGTTGACCACAAAAGAATTGCTTGCCTTGTGCGGTTTCTTTAACAGCATCTATAATTTCGGAGAGTTCGCAGTCTTTTTTAACGTAACTCGTGACGCCTGATTTAAGGGCATCAATCAGAATAGGCGCATGCTGCGCCTCGGTGATGGCAACAAAACGCAAATCTTTGAACTTAGCGAGCGCTTTGGGAACGATATCGATGCTGAAACCATGAGAGGTGAAGTCAATGAGCACGATGTCAGCACCGAATGTTTTGAGCTGTGCCATGAGTTCATCTTGATTTTTGGCCTCACCCACAATGCTGATACCTTGTTGGGCATGCAGGATGGTTCGAAGACCCAAACGAATGAGTTCATTGCTATCGGCGAGGATGACTTGCATCTTATTTAGAATTATTCTACACAAAGTTAAACCCAAAATTTAATTGGTCAAGTAAATCAACTACTTTTTTTTAAGTTTCAACTAACTTTGTCGGATGCAAACTGCTGTCGGTACCGATCTCCAATTAGCCCTTGACTTACTCGAGAGAGGTCAACTTGTTTCGATTCCTACCGAAACCGTTTACGGCTTGGCGGCCGATGCCAATAATGAAGATGCCATTTTATCCATCTTTAAAGCCAAAGAACGACCAACCAGCAACCCGCTCATATTGCACTTTGCCAACCTCGAACAAGCACTGCCATACACCACTCATTTTCCTCCCATTTTCGAAGCGTTGTATGCGCATTTTTGCCCGGGTCCACTGACGTTTGTCGTGCCGAAAAGCAGCTTGGTAAGCGACCTCATTACCGGCGGGCAGTCTACCGTTGCGCTACGCTTTCCCGCACATCCGTTACTGCAACAATTACTTCACAAATTAGAGCGGCCACTTGCCGCGCCAAGCGCCAATTTATACGGACAACTCAGCCCAACAACAGCGCAGCACGTGCTCGGACAACTCAACCAACGCATTCCTTATATTCTAGATGGTGGCCCTTGTTTGCACGGTTTGGAATCTACCATAATTGGACTTCAAAATGAACTGGTCGTTATATACCGCCACGGCGGCATCACCACTGAAATGCTCGCCGACAAACTTGGCTACACACCACCCATCAAAACACAAGAAGAAAGCGGTATTTTGACCAGCGGTATGGTAAAGCACCACTACGCTACACAAACCCCACTATTTCTCGGATATAAATCTGACGATAAAGAAAAAAGTGCGTTGCAAATTACGCTCGGCCCTAAGGCCCTCATCAAAGGTCCGCATTTGGTATTAAGCCAACAAAATACGCTCCTTGAGGCGGCGCGCAATTTATATGCAACGCTCCATGAGGCCGATACAATGGGCATGCAAGAAATTTACGTTGAGCCTTTTCCAAACGTTGGCCTCGGTAAAGCCATGAACGACCGCCTTGCACGCGCGGCGGCAAAATTTTCCGACCTGGACAAATAAATTCAAAAATAAAGCACAAAAAAAAGGCTCCAATTTGGAGCCTTAAATATGATTGTAGCGCTTTGGCTATTATTTCATGTGACGACCGTAACGGTTTTTGAACTTATCGATACGACCAGCTGTATCGACAAACTGTGCAATACCAGTGAAGAATGGATGCGATTTGTGAGAGATATCGAGTTTCACGAGTGGATACTCATTGCCGTCTTCCCAAGAGATGGTTTCTTTTGTTTCCGCACAAGATGGACATAAAAAAGCGTAGTCGTTAGACATGTCTTTGAAGACAACAAGGCGGTAGTCGGAAGGATGGATATCGTTTTTCATTTTATTTACTTTTCGAAAATGGAATGCAAAGATAGGTATTTCTTCTTGAAAAACAAGAACTTTTTCAGGAATTATTGCAAAATCAAAAATAAACTAACTTTGTCGTTCAGGCAATAAATATGAGAGATAACCGCCTACACTCCATTTTGGAGCTTACCAATGCGATCAACGCCAATTTGCCGGAAGAACAACTCTACCGCATCTTTACTTTTATCCTCAAAGAACAACTTTATTTCAA
>JBJTNX010000102.1:0-4322 GCA_046074325.1 Sphingomonadales bacterium | reverse complement strand
ACCGACATAATTGCATTAGTAGGTAATTCTGAGATGCGATAAGTCAGGTGTCCATGACTTTGTGGTTCATTTGTTGTTGAATCTGGTAACCAAATCTGATTGAATTCAAAGCGCATGATGCCATTGCCTAGGTTTACAACTTGCATAGGGTGCGACGCTTCTAACAAGGTCAAGCTAGACCAATCGAGCAGCGTGCTGAGTGTATCAATGATATAGACATTCTGGGCGGGTGCAGTTCCCGTATTTTGAAAGCGAATTGTGTACGTCAAGGCATCGTCAATGAAGGCGTCCAAATAGCCTAAAGGATAATTGTCGTTCATGTAATCGGTACTGGCATTTTTATCGTTCGGATCATAGCTATTGCCAAGAATTTGTAAAAGAGAACCGTTGTTATTGTAGGTGCCACAATCCGAGATAGATCCGGTTGGCGTAATGGTGGAGGTGTAAAAATGTTGTGCCCCATTGATTAAGCCACCCGGTACACTAAACAAAATAACGTCGTAGTTGGTAAAGTTGGTAGAGGCACTATTTAAGTTCCAAGAAATGGTGTTACCTGAAATGGTATAATTTGAATTTTGAATGGAAGATAAAACTGGGCTCACTCCAACTGGGTAGGTCATGGTGAGGGTATATGCACCGGCAACCCCTGGCCCGTAGCTGCCCCAATTGAGTTTGATATACGCAGTGCTGTTTTGATAGTAGCCAATCCAAGGGGTAACTGTTGTCCAGAGATCTGCACAAGATGCTGTGCTACCACCACAATTCACGGGTAAATATCCATTGTTAATTTGGCCGGTTGTTGTCCCCATTAGGGTAAGGTAAGTGGTGAGTGCTGTATAGCCATTGTAAATTAACCAAGTTGGACTCACTTGTGCTAATATAATATTGGACGTGCCAACAAATTGGCCACAATACTCAAAATAGCCATTAGCATCAGAATAGACCGTAACACTTGTTATAGCGTTGGGCGATACAAAAAGTTGTATAGGTGCAAAAATAAGCGGAACTTCTCCTGAATCGAAAACACCATTATTATTGGCATCGCAAAACACATAGCCGCCATAACAATTCGTGGTACTCGGGTTGCTACAATTCAGCGGGATATTCACCTGAACGGGCGTTGTACCCCAAGTACAGGGGTTGGCAACTACAGAATCTGGGGCGTTCAATGGTACGGTGTAGCTGCTATTTGCAATCCAGTTTGGGCTCACTTGAATGCCATATGCTTGATTTGTATTACCGACATAGGTTAGGTTGTATTGCCCGCTGGTATTTGTATAGGTTGTGAAACCATTGACTTGAACGGGTGCGTTGGCTACTGGGCTCTCGTTGCTGTCTAAAAGGCCGTTGCCATTTTGGTCGCAAAAAACGGTACCACCAACGCATAATTGCGTTTGCCCTTGATTACAAATCAGCGTATAAGAATAGGTTGTGATACCTGGATTGGGTATGGTGACTGTGTTGCCAGGAAAACTACTTTGAACTTGAAATCCGTTGGCGGCCAACCATTGGGGATCAATTTGAAATGTGTAAGTTCCGGGTATAATATTGGAGAAAAGCAGCATGGTATTCTGGCTACTGTCTTGGTAAAGTTGGCCATTTGTTCCTATCAATTGAAAAGGTACATTCTGTATATTTTGCTCTACGGTTCCATTGTTGTCGCAGTCTAGTCCAACAAAAGCATAAACTTGATAGTTACAAGATCCAACGGTGTAATTTAGGCTATCTATAGCATATGTCTGGTTGGCAGGATTGTAAACTGTGGTTGTAATCAAGTAAGTTCCGGGCGTATTGTAGCTGTGTGTTAGTGGCGGATTCATCACAATATTTGTAGCTGTTGTGGAGATACCACCACCGGCATTTGACGTAGCGCCGTCGCCCCAGTTAACAACCGATTGGAATTGGAATCCTGAAAAATTATTCCCTTGAATAATATACGGAAGGTCAAAATTATAAGAGGCATTTGGTGCCGGACTCAAGGCTGAAAAGCCGATGCTGACCGTTTGATCACAACTAACCGGATTGAAATTAGGCGGTAAAAGCAAATTGGTAATAGCAAAGCCACTAACCTGTGCAAAGCTCAATTGTAAGAAGCATAATGAGCTGGCAAATAGGAGTAAAAAATGTTTCATAATCAGGGATTTATAAACAATAACGCGGGCAAGCTAATGAAGGTTGCTTTGGTTATGCGCTACTTTGTTAACTTTGTTTTACAATGAAGTCGATAGATCGCTTACGCTTGGCCCAATTTGGCAACCTTGAACTCTTGGCAAAGCAAGTCGTGGAGGGGTTTATTACAGGTTTACACAAAAGCCCTTTTCATGGTTTTTCGGTAGAATTTGCCGAACACCGACTTTACAATCCAGGGGAATCTACCCGTAATATTGATTGGCGTTTATATGGTCGTTCTGAAAAATTCTTTACCAAAAAGTACGAAGAAGAGACAAACTTACGCTGCCAAATTGTAATCGACGACTCCAGCTCTATGTACTTTCCTCAGACGGGGATCAGTAAATACGAATATGCCGTTTATGCTGCGGCTAGCCTCATTGAATTATTGAAACGTCAGCGCGATGCCGTCGGCCTCAGTATTTTTGATAGCGCCTTGCGTTTACACACCGCTGCCAAATCTTCTTTGTTGCATCACCGTTACTTATACAGTGAGCTCGAACAACGCTTGGTCAATTACAGAGAAGAAAATAAAAGAGAAACGGCCACTATCAACGCATTGCACGATATTGCAGAACTCACCCACAAACGCAGCATGGTAGTGGTTTTTTCGGACTTACTCGACGACCCAAGCCAGACTCCAGCGCTCTTTGATGCATTGCAACATCTCAAACACAACAAACACGAAGTTTTGCTCTTTCACGTATATCACCAAGGGATGGAGCAGTCTTTTGCATTGGAGGATCGGCCGTATCAATTGATCGATATGGAAACAGGGGAGCGCATGCATTTGCGCCCTGGTGACGTCCGAGAAAAATACCAAGAAGCCATTCAAGCACATTTCAATGAATTGCAGTTGCGCTGCCTCAACAACGGCATTGATTTCATGCCTGCTCCTATTGAAGAAGGTTACCAACAAGTGCTTTTAAAGTACTTGCTTAAACGTCAAAAATTATATTGATTTCAGCCATTGAGGGCTGCTGCTACGCGCTTGTTCATTACCATAAAGAAGAGCGGCGGCACAAAAGAAAGCAGCATCATGCCGGGGTACCCAGTGGGCATAGTGGGTGCCGAGGATTCTGAGTGTAATAACTGATAAGGTTTATCAGGTTTGTAGTGGTGTTCGCTGTGCCTGCTGAGCTCAAATAAAATATCCGACCCAAAATATGGTTGCTGTTCCAAGAGTGCTTGCGCTTCACCAGCTCATAGCGTCCATTTTCATTCTTTTGTCGAAGTAAGCCGTAGTGCTCAATGTAATTAACCGTTTCTAGTAGTAAGATCCCGATAGCGGCTACGGTTAAAAAAGACAATAAGGCTTGGTTTCCAAATAAAATCAAAATGAGGGCGAAGAAAATAAGATGAACCAAAGTATAAACCAACATCTTATTGCGCAACGAAAAAAAGGAAGTGCCAATAATTTGCATGCGTTTGGACTCAATCTGCCAAGCTTGGATATAGCTTCCGATTTGGGAACGAAACCAAAACAAAAAGACCGCTTCGTTTTTTCTGGCAGTAGCTGGGTCTTGGGGTGTGGCAACATTGGTATGATGACCGCTGTTGTGGTAGGGTAAAAAATGATTTTCTAACGAACTCAGAAGTAAGAGCTCGCCAAAGAACTGCTCGAGGCGCCCGGATCTGTGCCCAAGTTCATGGCCTACATTTATGCCAATAACGCCACACATGATGCCCATAGAAACAGCACGCCCCCACCATGTAGTTTGGTCTGGAGCCAAGTGCTGATTGGCTAAGAAATAAATCAAAAACAACCACTGTACCACAACAAGTGCGTACAATAGGAAATCGTAATACATGCTTGCATTTTGCAATGACTGCTCGGTGGCTGTATTGGTTTGCCATTTGGACGGCAAAACAAGCTCGAGTAAAGGAACAAGTACAAAGAAAATATATACCGGAAGATAACTCAGCCAACCAACCGCCTCAAACGAAATTCCGACAGAGAGCGGCAACGTAAAGACGAGCAAGTATTTGAGGCGTTTCATGGGTATAAACCATTAGCTTCCACAGTACAAACAACCATCGTCGTCGTCTTGTTCGGGCGCGTGCTCAATTTGCGGGTTGAGCTGTTTTTTGAGTTCATAGATCTTTTGTTGCGTCTCGATGTCTGAGAATAGATCGCCTGTAAGTTGCGACTT
>JBJTNX010000101.1:0-14195 GCA_046074325.1 Sphingomonadales bacterium | reverse complement strand
GCCACTTTCTTTCAATGATTCCTGGACCTCAAGAGGTTACACTTATGTTGATTTGAATCCCGCTACCGATATCAAATTTATTCAGCACCGCGAGCGCAATTCAGTTGTTGACGGTTGGGGAACGGTTATTACTCCGCTCGGCTCCTTCCCGGCATTGCGCGTCAAACATGAGATTTTAGAAAATGATTCTATTTACCAAACTTTTTTTGGAACGGGCACCTGGATTGCGCCACCTGCCTTTACCACAACGATCTACGAATGGTGGACAAACGGCAAAAAGGACTGTTTGGTACGCGCTACTAACGGGGGTTTCGGTCAAGGCGCTGCTACCGTAGAATACCAAGATATTTATTTGGGACTAGACGCCGGTTTAAATGAAAACGATTTCCAAATTGTATTTTATCCCAATCCAGCGCAAGAATGGTGTTATTTTGAGAGCGCGCAACCTTTTGATTTGATAGAAATGATCGGTATGAACGGCAAGGTTGTTTTCAGCCATCAAAATGCAGCCCTCAAGGGTTTCTTTGATATCTCCAGCTTACCAAACGGCACCTACACTGTTGTGATCCACAGCTCAAAAGGCAATGCATACAGAAAGCTCGTTAAACTTTAATACCTTTACAGCGGCAAATCAGTCTATCGCTTTTCAATTGAAAAGAGGAAAGTCCGGGCAGCAAAGAGCAGCGTACTTCCTAACGGGAAGGGTTGCAACTAGTGATGGTTGCAATACAGCTAGTGCCACAGAAAACAAACTACCTTGGCTCGCCAAGGAAAAGGTGAAAAGGTGAGGTAAGAGCTCACCGCAACTGCAGTAATGCATTTGGCAGGGTAAACCTTACGCGCTGAAAGACCAAATATACCGAGGCCTGCGCAAGCAGAACGAGTTGCTCGCTCGTCTCGGAGGGTAGGTCGCTCGACACTACATGTGAATGTAGTGCTAGATAAATGATAGACACCAAAGCTGCGTGCAGCAATTGGTACAGAACCCGGCTTATGATTTGCCATTTTTTATTTTTGACAAGATGATACAACTCGTTTCAACTATCGAACAGGCGCTTTATCATGTTCGCGACCCTCATCGTGTGGTGCAAATGGAGGCCTACATGAAAAACCATTTTTCTTTTCTAGGCGTAATGTCTGGCCCCAGGAAAATTATTTTTAAAAAGTTTAAACCGCAACTTCAAAATTTAGATGCACAGCAATCATGGGAATTTCTCTTAGAATGTTGGGCCAACCCCTCCAGGGAGTTACAATACGTCGGAATTGACCACCTTCTTGCCTTCTACAAGAAAATAGCACAGCCTACCGATGGAAAGTACTTCACTTATTTACTCACCAATCAAACATGGTGGGATTCCCTCGATTTACTGGCCTCACATGCCGTCGGACACTTCGCTAGAAAATTTCCAGATGCATTTGCGACTTTAGCCAAAGAATGGGAAACTTCTTCCAATTTTTGGTTGCACCGAACCTTGCTCATCTATCAACTTAAATACAAGCAGCAAACCGATTTAGCATTGCTCCAATATTACATCCGTGCCTTTAAGTGGAACAAAGAATTTTTTATCCAAAAAGCAATTGGATGGTCTTTGCGCGAAGTTTCGAAATGGCATCCAGACTGGGTTCAACAAATTGTCCATGAAGAAAATCTTCAAGGCCTCGCCAAAAGAGAAGCGCTCAAATACGTTCCAAACAACTAGAATTTGATCTAATACACAGAGAATTTGTATTTTCACCACCATGAAATCGCATTCAATTCTTATTATCTTACTTCTGCTTTGTTCTTTTCAGCTTAAAGCCCAATTTGGCCCTGAAAACGGATTAAAGGCATCGGAACCAAAAATGCTGCTGCTGCGTCATGCAACCATCATGGTGAAGCCCGGTCAAACTTTAGACAATGCAGATTTACTCATCCAAGAGGGTAAAATAGTCAAAGTGGGCACTGATCTCAAACAAGATGGCGCTGTCGTTTATGACTATTCTGGCAAAGTGTTAGTTCCGGCATTCATCGATGTATATTCAAGTGTGGGGCTTGATCCCGTTACTTTCAAAAACAGTGGTTGGCGTCCACAATTAGAAAGCAATAAAGAGGGTGCTTATTACTGGAACGAAGCCATTCATCCAGAGCTCAATGCGGCGAGCGCTTATAAATTTGCTGAGTCACCTTCTTTGCAATTGCAACAAGCCGGATTCGGTTTCGCGCTAACGCATCACATGGACGGAATTGTTCGCGGTGGAGCAGCATTGGTTGCCTTAGGCCAAGCCGATATCCACAAGCAAATCATTCGTGCAAAAGCGGCACAAGTTTATTCTTTTTCTAAAGGAGGCAGTCAGCAAACATACCCGTCTTCTCAAATGGGATCAATTGCGCTTTTACGACAGGCACTTTACGATCAAAAGTACTATCAAGCAAACCAAACTAATTTGCCGTTTTCTGTTTCGCTTTCCGAATGGCAAACCCTTCAAACTTTACCAACTTTTTTTAAAACCGAGGATAAATGGGAAATCCTTCGTGCTCAAAAAATAGCGAGTGAATTCAAGAGCAGTTTTATATATGTTGGTTCTGGTAATGAATATGCAATAGCCGATATTTTAAGCGCTGCCAAGGTAAAATTGGTATTGCCCCTTACTTTTCCTGATGCATATGACGTCAATGATCCTTATTTGGCAAAAGAAATCCCCCTATCTGACCTCAAACACTGGGAACTTGCACCAAGTAATGCACAGCTCTTGAATAAAGCAGGGATTCCAATCGCCTTTACCACCTTTGGGCTTAAAAATGCCGAACAATTTTGGACGGCACTACGCAAAACCATTTCTCGGGGCTTGTCTAGTCAGGACGCATTTGCCGCACTGACAACCAATCCGGCAAGCTGGCTTGGGCTTGAACAACAAATCGGCACTTTAGAAGCCGGAAAATGGGCAAGTTTTTCGGTTTTTTCTGCCGATCCATTTCAATTTGAGGCGGAGTTACTTGAAGCCTGGAATTTAGGGGAGGCCAAATATTTAAAAACGCCTTCGAGCGCTCAGATTATCGGAACTTATTCGCTTCAACTACCAGATGCCACCTACGAATTAATCGTTACGGGTACCAATGACAAACCACAAGGAAAAGTACAGTTTAAAACACAAACCGATACCCTCAGTACAAAAGCGACCTTAACACTTAAGCAGGCAGATCTTTCCATACAATTTGTTTCATTACATGCCAATCCAAAACAATTGATCCAACTTCATGCTAAAGTCATAAAGAACGGAATGATACTCGAAGGCGATGGCACTGATGTCAATGGCAAGTGGTTTCATTGGAGCGGTATTCAACAACAAGCCTCACCGAAAGCAGCACCTATTGCAATCAAATCGGACACCACGTCATATGGCCAAGTCTGGTTTCCAAACATGGCTTTTGGTGCAACCCAAAGGCCAGCCTCACAAACCATCCTCTTTAAAAATGCCACCGTTTGGACCAACGAAAAAGAAGGCATTCTAAAAGGTGCTGATGTCCTCGTTGTCGATGGTAAAATCAAGCAAGTGAGTCGTCAAAACATTACCGGACCAAACGGCTGTCGAGTGGTTGATGCAACGGGAATGCACCTTACCTCAGGGATCATCGATGAGCATTCGCACATTGCGATTTCAAAAGGTGTCAACGAAGGTGGGCAAGCGATATCAGCAGAGGTCAGTATTGCCGATGTCGTTAATCCAGATGACATCGACATCTATCGCCAATTGGCCGGAGGCGTTACCGCGGCTCAGCTTTTACACGGTTCTGCAAATCCGATTGGGGGTCAGTCTGCTTTGATCAAACTCAAATGGGGAGTTACCCCTGATGAAATGCTCATCGATAACGCACCCAAATTCATCAAGTGCGCGTTAGGTGAAAACGTTAAACAAGCCAATTGGGGCGATTTCAATACGGTTCGTTTTCCGCAAACCCGAATGGGTGTAGAGCAGGTATTTTACGATGGTTTTTACCGCGCCAAAGCGTATCAAGCTGAGTGGACCGCCTACCGATCAGGGCTCACTAAAGTGGCCCCTAGAGTCGATTTAGAATTAGAGGTATTATCCGAAATTTTGCGCGGCCAGCGCTTTATAACTTGTCATTCTTACATACAGTCTGAGATCAACATGCTGATGCACGTTGCCGATTCAATGGACTTTAAAATCAACACATTCACCCATATTTTGGAAGGATACAAAGTGGCAGACAAAATGCGCAAACACGGCGTGGCGGGCTCTACCTTTTCAGATTGGTGGGCCTATAAATTTGAGGTCAACGACGCCATCCCCTACAATGCTGCCCTCATGACCGAGCAAGGCATTCTTGTTTGCATCAATTCCGATGATGCCGAAATGGGCCGCAGACTCAACCAAGAAGCTGCCAAAACCATTAAATATGGAGGCCTTACAGAAGAAGAGGCATGGAAACTTGTGACGCTGAATCCTGCCAAAGTTTTACACCTCGATGACCAAATGGGGAGTGTCAAAACCGGAAAAGCTGCTGATTTAGTGCTCTGGACAGCCAATCCGCTGAGCATAGAGGCACGCGTGAGTCTAACGCTTGTCGATGGTGTGGTGTACTACGAAGAAGCCTTGCAAACCCTGAAAATGGAACCAGCCATAGCCCAAGAAAGGACGCGTATCCTGAGCCTCATGCTTGCTGCAAACGAAAGAGGAGAACCGGCTAAAACCCCACAAAAGAAAACCAAAAAGCACTATCATTGTGATACACTTGGCGAAGAAGCAACTGAAACTGAAAATGCACATTAGTATGAAAAGCGTTATTTTATTTTGTGCATTTCTTGCACTGACCAATCTCAGGGCTCAACGAATACTATTGTTGCATGGAACAGCACATATCGGCAACGGACAAGTGCTCGAATCTGCAGCAATAGGCGTTGTCAATGACCGAATTGCATTTGTAAAAAACTCTTTAACCCAAACATTTGCAAAAGCAGATTGGGATACCATTATCAATTGCAACGGACAGCATTTTTATCCCGGACTGGTATCGGCAAATAACACACTCGGACTCACAGAAATTGATGCGGTCCGAGCCACACGCGATTTCAATGACGTTGGTGACTGGAATCCGCATGTACGTGCTCAAATTGCCTTCAATGTGGAATCAAGAGTCGTTGAAACTACCCGAACAAACGGCGTCTTACTCGTTCAGGCTACCCCACGTGGTGGCTGGATCTCCGGAAGTTCTGCAATCATGAAACTCAGTGGCTGGAACTGGGAAGACGCGACAGTTTTGGCCGACGACGGTATACACCTCAATTGGCCCTCGGATCCCAAAAATTACTTGGCTCAAAAACGCGACATCGAGCAGTTTTTTGAATTGGCCAAAACCTATGCCCTAGACCGTGACCAACAAATCACCGATCTGAGGCTGGAAGCCATGAAAGCTTGTTTTGTTGGGCAAAAACGAGTGTATATTCATGCTGAAAGCGTTCAGCAAATAACGGATGTCATCGATTTTGCGGCTGCATTTCAATTAAAGTATCCGGTTATTGTCGGTGGTCGAGACGCTCATATGGTAGGAGCTAAGCTCAAAGACGCTAAGATTCCAGTTATGCTTTCGCGTATTCACAGCCTGCCTTCAAGAGAAGATGACCTGACTTTTTTGCCTTATCAGTTACCAGCGCTACTCAAAACGCAGGGCATTAAATTTTGCATACAAAACGATGGCGATATGCAGCACATGAATACCAGAAACCTACCTTTTCAGGCAGGCACCGCCATGGCATATGGATTAACAGAAGAAGAGGCGTTGCAAAGTATCTCCTTAAGCGTTTGCCAAATTATGGGTATAGATAAAGATTACGGCAGTCTAGAAGCAGGTAAAAAAGCAACCTTTTTTGTATCAAAAGGCCCTGCTCTGGATATGCGCACCAATCAATTGACCCAAATTTTGATCGATGGTCAATTGATTTCGACAACCAATTTTCAAGAGCAACTCTATTTGAAGTACAAGCAAAAATACAGCGCACAAAAAGTTTCCAATTAATTTGGTGTAACTTTTGCTGAGGTTCTTCGTCTTAGCGCTGTTTTATGACTGTTCAGCAATATAACCAATGCGTCAAAGAGTTTGCCGATCGGCTCTACCGATTTGCACTTAAAAACGTATCAGATCCAGATCTTGCCCAAGATTTTGTTCAAGATGCATTTGAGCGCCTTTGGATGCGTGTAGATACCGTCGATTACCAGCGCGTCAAGTCCTATCTTTTTCGCACTATTGTCAATTTACAGATTGACCGAGCGCGTCGTCAAAAATTACAGCAACAGCACCTCAGTGGCTTACCAGATCCGGTTCAATCTCAAGGGGTACACCACGACGTTCAAAAATGTATCGACGACGGTGTTGCGCAACTTTCAGAAATTCAGCGCATGGTTCTTACCCTCAGAGACTATGAGGGTTATAGCTACCAAGAAATTGCAGAGCTCACTGGTATTTCTGTAGATCAGGTCAAGGTATATATTTTTAGAGCACGTCGATTTTTAAAACAGTATATCGGAAAAATGGAGGTATTGATATGAAACCCAATGAAGCACATATTGCCCATTTAATTTTAGCTTTTCAAGACGGATCCATTTCAAGTGCTGAAAAGTTAGAATTAGATGAACTTATTTTGGCCTATCCCGCGTATGCCCATGACCTAGAGCCAATCAAATTACAGCCGCCTACAAGTGAAAATTGTCCAGTGTCGCATTTATTGCGTCCTGAATACGAAAACCTTCAAATTTACAATGAGGAGGAGGGGCATCCCTACGATAAACTGGCTATTGGTTCCTTAGAAGGCCTTCTCAATCCTGATGAACTTTTATTAGAGGCCAGTTTACAGCAAGATGCGTTGTATATCAAAAACAAACAAAAATACGATCAAACTATTCTGAACCCTGATCAAAGTATTGTTTATCCTCATCTTAACAAACTCATCAAAGATGCGCCGGTTCGTCGTTTGACATTCAAAAAGATGGCCGTCACAATGAGTTCAGCAGCCGCCATTTTACTCGCTGTGTTTGTCATGAACCGCAATCCAAGTGAAATAACAACTCAGAACAGTGTAAAACCAAATGCTACTAAAGTAAACCAAACGCCAGTAAAGCTCGCAACGCCCACCCAAGTAACTCAGCCTAAATCAAAGTTGCTACAGCAGGCCCTCATACATCCACATCAAACAATCGAGCCCGAAAAACGCGACTGTATTGTTGCGTTTCCCGAGCCCAAAGAGCCCGCTTTGCAATATGCACAGAACGCGACTGTAAATCAGGTGAATCAGCAACAGAATTATAGCAATCCAAGCCCAGGTCAAGACGCAGCAATTGCCTTGAATCCAAATCCAGCGCCTTCGAGTGCTTTGACCAAGGAACCCATCACCGTTAAATCGTTTATCATTCAAAAAACCAATGAAAGGCTGTTTGGAACACCCGCCCCGAGTACAGATCTTCGCTATGAAACCATGGCGCGCTATGCGAGCCAAACGATCGGTTTACCTGTGCGCTATGAAGTTGAATCAGGCGCTGCCACTTATAAAATCATCTTTCAATTAGGACCCATCAGTATTGAGCGCAACCGATCAAAAAAATAATTTAAGTCATTTCGTAACAAATCCATTTATCTCCCGTCATAGGGTCAAAATCTAAAAAAATGAAAATTAAATTACTTACCGCTTTCTTATTTTCAGGTTTAGCAATTTTTGCTCAGCAAAATGAAACCAAGAAAATTGTTAAAATTCAAGGTAACGATACCACCATTATCGTGATCAATGGCCGCATTGAGCAAATGGACTCTCTACTTACGGAAGAGATGAAAAATGTTTACATCAATGATTCAATGGTAAAGCGTGTTGACGTATTTATCGACACAACAATTCTCAGTTCCTCAGCAAACGGTTCCGACACCACTCAAATTAAAATTGGCAACATGAAAATTGTCATTTTAGAGTCAAAAGACCTCAAGTCCCTTGAAGGAGACCTTCCGAAAGGTCAGCGTAAGATTATCATTGATGAAAAAGTGATTATAGAAAACGACGAGCAAATAGCGTTTAACGACAACGACAATTGGAATAACATGGACAATGACGATTGGTCAAATACCGAAGGCGATGGCAATGCTATTTGGGCAGGAATCGGCATCAATGCAAATGGCTTCCTAAAACCAGACAACCATTTTCCAACCACATCCGAACTAGATTTTCTGACACTAGACCCTGCAAAAAGTATCGGACTTCAAGTCAATTTTGCTGAAAAACGCTTTCCAATTATCAAAGATTATTTAGGTGTAGTTACTGGCCTAGGGTTTCAATGGAACCGTTACGCGTTGAAAGGTGCTTATGACCTCACTGTTGTGAATGATACTTTAGTAGGTCTAAATACAGGCTTGAACTATTCCAAAAATATTTTGTCCTCAACTTATCTTCAGGCGCCATTACTTCTGCAAATCTCTACAAATAAAGACCCAAATAAGGCTTGGAACATTTCTGCCGGAGTTGTCGGTGGTATTCGTGTAGATGCGCGTCAGACTCAAAAATGGGAGTCCGATGGTAAAAAGAACAAAGACAAAACCAAAGATGATTTCCAATTCAATCCGTTTCAAGCAAGCCTTATGGCAACTGTCGGTTATGGTGATTGGAGTTTATATGTAACTTATGGCCTCTCAGACGTCTTTAACGAAGGAGCAGCTCTGAAGGCGCGTGGTGTGAATGCTGGAATTTTACTCTCGTTTTAAATACCTATCCACCACCAAAAAGAAACGATGCACCTAACCGTGCATCGTTTCTTTTTTACCATAACTGGCCATGAGTTCAGCCTCAAAAGCCAAAAAGTCTTTCCAAGCCCGATCCACATCTACTCCTTGTCCGTATTTGCGTGCAAAGCCTAAAAAGGTTGTGTAATGCCGCGCCTCACTTTCCATGAGTTCTCTGTAAAATTGGCGCAAGTCGGCATCGTCAATTTCTTCCGAAAGGATTTTAAAACGTTCGCAACTCCTGGCTTCAATCATTGCGGCAAAAAGCATTTTATTGACAAAAACACCTTCTGGCGTGCTATTCACTTTGCCGCGCTTTAAATAGAGCGCAAGGTCATTGACATATGGATCCTTTCTTTCAAATCCAAGTTTCAAGCCACGTTCTTTTAATTTTTGATGGACCAACTCGAAATGCTCCATTTCTTCTTTACAAATGGCACTCATTGCCTCGACTAAATCCGAATATTGCGGGTACTGCACAATCATGGATATCGCATTGCTTGCTGCTTTTTGTTCGCAGTAGGCATGGTCTATCAAAATTTCTTCAATATTTTTTTCTACGATGCGCACCCAGCGCGGGTCGGTGGCCATTTGGAGTCCGAGCATTGTTTTATTTTTTGACAAAAATACCAAAGTCTGTTCGAATCAAACAAGGATGAAATGCAAGCGCAATGCTTATATTTGCCTTACCGAATCAACACAATGTCAAAAATAAAGCAAAAAGAGCTCAGTTGGCGTGCCTTCGAACTGATGTGTACTGCCAAAACCATGGCCGAAAAATACGAGGCAAACAAAGAGATCACGTCTAAATACGTGCATGCCACATCTCGCGGCCACGAAGCCATTCAACTTGCTGTCGGGATGCAACTTAAAGCCCAAGATTGGGTTGCTCCATATTATCGTGACGACAGCCTTTTGCTCGGCATCGGCATGAAGCCAGAAGAACTCATGCTGCAAGTTTTTGCCAAAAAAGACGATCCATTTTCTGGTGGCCGCACTTATTATTCCCACCCGTCTCTAAATCGCCCAGATTTACCTAAAATACCGCATCAATCCTCAGCAACCGGTATGCAAGCAATTCCCACTACCGGCGTAGCCATGGGGATTCAATACAAAGAAAAAACAGGACTTGCCGATTGGTCTGCTCAGGATGCGCCAGTGGTGGTATGTTCTCTTGGCGATGCTTCCTGCACCGAAGGTGAGGTTTCTGAAGCTTTTCAGATGGCCGCACTAAAGCAGTACCCAATAATTTACTTGGTTCAAGACAACGGATGGGATATCTCTGCCAATGCCAAAGAAACGAGAGCTCAAGATATCTCTGAATACATCAAAGGATTTCATGGCATAGAAGTGCGCACCATTGACGGCACCGATTTTTGGGGCTGTTACGAAGTCGTTGAGCAAGTCATTGCGACCGTTCGCAAAGAACGCCGGCCTTTTTTAATACATGCCAAGGTTCCTTTATTGGGGCATCATACCTCTGGCGTTCGCAAAGAATGGTACCGCGACGACCTCGAAGAAGCGGCCAAGGCAGATCCATATCCAAAACTCAGAGCGGCATTGGAGCAGCAAGAGGTCCGTTTGGCCGAATTCATTAATTTGGAAGCTAAAATCCGCAAAGAAGTTGATGCCGCCTATGAGCGCGCGCTCAATGCGCCAGATCCAGAACCGCAGTCTATTCAAGATCATATTTTTGCCCCAACAACAGTAACAGAAGAAAAAGGCGAGCGCGCCCCAGCAGGCAAAAAGAAAACCGTCATGGTTGACTCCGCGCTTTTTGCCATGCGTGAAATCATGGAAGCGCATCCCGAAGCTTTGCTTTATGGCCAAGATGTCGGCGGCAGGCTAGGCGGTGTTTTTAGAGAAGCGGCAACCTTGGCGCAAACTTTTGGTGACGACCGCGTTTTCAATACACCAATCCAAGAAGCCTATATTATTGGCTCCACTGTCGGTATGTCGGCAGTTGGTCTCAAGCCAATCGTTGAGGTTCAGTTTGCCGATTATATCTGGCCAGGACTCAATCAACTTTTTACAGAGGTATCCAGATCTAACTACCTTTCGAATGGCAAGTGGCCTGTGAGTTGCGTCATTCGCGTACCAATTGGCGCCTACGGTTCAGGTGGCCCTTATCACTCGTCAAGTGTCGAGTCGGTATTGGCAAATATCCGTGGGATCAAAGTGGTTTATCCGTCATCCGGTGCCGACTTAAAAGGACTATTAAAGGCGGCCTATTACGACCCCAATCCAGTTGTAATTTTAGAGCACAAAGGTTTGTATTGGTCAAAAATACCGGGCACTGAAGGCGCTATGAGTATTGAGCCAAGTTCAGACTACATGATTCCCATTGGCAAAGCACGCATCGTGCAAGAAGCCGCGGCATCAAAAATTCAAACGGGCAGCTCTATTGGTATAATCACCTACGGAAGAGGCGTTTATTGGAGTACAGAGGCAGCAGCTCAATTTCCGGACCAAGTCGAAATCTTAGATTTACGCAGTATAAATCCGCTCGATATCGGAGGGATGGAAGCACTTGTACAGCGCCACGGTAAAATTTTAATTGTATCCGAAGAAACAACAGAAAATAGCTTTTCTTTGGCATTAGCAGGAAGACTACAAAAAAGTTGTTTTGCACTTTTAGATGCTCCAATTCAATTGGTTGCATCTGTTGATGCTCCAGCTATTCCACTCAACTCAGCGCTAGAGGCGGCAATGTTGCCAAATGCGCAAAAGGTGGCAGAGGCCATTTCAAATTTAATGAACTACTAAAATGGAATTCAAAGAAATCATTGGTGCTGTTGCTCAATTTCACGATGCATTCGGCATTCAAAATAACCAAGCCCCAACCACAACCTTGAGTGTTGCCGACGTGCAACTTCGTTTTGACCTCATGAAAGAAGAAAACGAGGAGTATTTAGAGGCAGCTAATAACGGCGACATCGTCGAAATTGCCGATGCACTTGGCGACCAACTTTATATTTTATGCGGCACCATTCTTCGTCATGGACTTCAACATAAAATTGAAGAGGTTTTTGAAGAGATTCAGCGCTCTAACATGAGCAAACTAGATGCCAATGGCAAGCCAATTTACCGTGAAGATGGGAAAGTACTCAAATCCGAATTGTACTTTAAGCCTGATATCGCTAAAATTCTTTCCAAATGACCGACTTGTCCATTTATTTTCAGCCGAATACATCGGCCTATTCTTTTGAAGCAAATCAGCTTGGCTCCATCATTGAATCTTATACGGCGTCCTTCCCTGAGCTCAAAGGACCTGGCTGCGCCCTTATTTCTGTTCCCGAATTTCGAGGAGCCGACAACACCCATAATCCAATTTCGGCATTCCGCAGTTTGTTTTACCGCTTACATCCCGAGGCCAATTGGAAATTGCCAATTTATGACCTCGGAACAATAGAACCGGGCGCAACTATCCAAGACACCTATTTTGCGCTTGCTAATGTTGTCAGTGAGTTGGTAAAAAATCAAATTATTCCAATTGTTGTTGGTGGTAGCCAAGATCTCACCATGGCTTTGTATCAAGGCTATGAAAAATTAGAGCAACTTGTCAATACATGCGCCATAGACCGCAGTATTGATATCGGTAGTGCCGAAGACACATTGCATTCAAAAAATTACTTGGGTCACATGCTCGTTCAACGTCCCTGTTATCTGTTTAATCATGCCGTTATTGGTCTGCAACAACCATATGCTCCTGCTGCAGAATTTGAGCTTTTCGAAAAATTATTTTTTGATACTTGTCGACTTGGGGAGTTCAATCAAGATTTTCGATTAGCCGAGCCTCATTTACGCAATGCCGACATCATCAGTTTTGATTTACAAGCTATAAAAGCAGCAGATCTCGGAACTACTACAGGTGCTCCAAACGGTTTTACTGCTGCTCAATTTTGTCAAGTGTGTAAGTATGCAGGGATTTCAGATAAAGTTACTTCGATCGGCTTTTTCACAGAAGACACACTCGGCCAGGTCGGCTCTACACTTTTAGCTGAAGGCATTTGGTATTTTTTGCAAGGTTATTTTGCAAGAGTAGGGGATTTCCCATTCGGAAGCAAAGCAGATTACACGAAATTTACAGTCTTCATGGACGAAGTATCGAGGGAACTCATCTTTTATAAAAGCAATAAATCAGCGCGTTGGTGGATGGAAGTTCCTTATCCACCGCAAAGTGGCTCAAGATTCGAGCGTCATCATATGGTGCCTTGTAATAAGTCAGACTACGACAACGCCATGAAAAATGAACTTCCTGATTTATGGTGGAAGACTTATCAAAAACTAGGTTGACCTTTTTATTAAAAAAGCCTTTTATTTTCCATAAGAATTCTTTACTTTAGCACCTTAAATTGTCGTATTCTATGAAAATAGGACAGTTTTTTATATGCTAAACTACGCTTATGCTATTGAATAACAGACTACTAACTGCTGCTTTTTCTGTTTTGTTGTTTACATCCTACGCACAACAAGACAAGCTTGTCACGCATTTCATGTTTGACAAAATGAGCATCAACCCAGGAAAAACGGGTATTGATATGTACAATGGCTTTTGCGCCACTTCTATCTATCGCAATCAATGGGACAAAGTAAACGGTGCGCCTAACTCTGCTGTTTTGAACGTCGAAGGTAATTTATCTCGATTCTTTCCAGGAGGGGTCGGCATTAATTTTTACCACGATGCCATTGGTTTCTCTCGTCAAAACACTGTTTTACTCAATTATTCATATCCGGTGCAAATCGGTAGAATTGGTGTTTTAGGTGTAGGAGTTGGTTTGGGCATTATGAACTACGGCATGGATCCAGTGTGGGTTCCGCCAACAACGCCAAATGACCCATCACTTCCAACCGGCTTTGCAGCTACTTCCTTCGATGCCAATTTCGGTCTCTATTTTCAGGCCAAAAATTACTATGCAGGGTTTTCAACGACCCACCTCTCTGAGTCTGACTTAGCAGCAGACCCTACGAATTTGGCTTTGTCTTTTCAAACAGCTCGTCATTATTACCTCATGGGCGGTTACATCTTTAAAGATGCATTCGGTACCGGCAATAACATCGATGCGCAAATGCTAGTTCGTACAGATCTCATTAAGTTTTCAGTTGACTTCAATGCGCGTTACATGATGGATCTCGGCGGCAATCCTGCTTACGGCGGCCTCACTTTCCGCACCTCTGATGCCGTTGCTCTAATGGCAGGTTATTCACCCATTCCGAACTTTCATGTTGGTTATTCATATGACATCAACATAAATAAATTGGCTAGTATTTCGAGAGGTTCTCACGAAATGATGGTCAAATATTGTTATTTCTTGCCGCCGCCTCCAAAAACGAAAGCAAGACACCCTCGTTGGTTATAAGAGGAAAAAATGTAACCATTTATATTGTTCTTACGTTATACCCGAAATTATACCTGTAGCAAGTTACTTGGGAGTAGGTCAGA
>JBJTNX010000100.1:0-3252 GCA_046074325.1 Sphingomonadales bacterium | reverse complement strand
TTGCTTAATGCATCGTCCATTTTTGCGCAAGCAGTAGCTGAAAAGAAACTCCAAGGGGGTGTTACCGGTGCAGTTGGTTTGAATTTCCCTAAAATGGGCACCAACTTATTGAGTAGCTCGGCAGGTTTTTCCTCTTCTTTTGGTGTTTCCTTTACCAAATCATCCAAAGAATCACAAAATATCGCACTTACTGCTGGTTTGGAATTCGACATCGAAAAAATCAATTACCAAGTGAGCGGTACCGATGTCTTTTATCGATTCACCGACACCCAAATTAAAACCAAAGATGAAACCGTTTCTACCGATCTATTTTTTAACTTGACAGAGCGCACCTATGAGCCTTTGTATTTGGCTTTACCCATAGGTCTTACCTTTCGCACCGATTTCATAGGAGATTTTCGTGGTCTTTTTCGTTTTGGTTTGCGCAATCGCTTCTTATTAACCAATACTGTCGACGACAAAGGTTATGTAGTTCCTTTTGCCGGCAGCGTCAATGGTGATGCCCAAGAAAACCTTGGCATGAAAGCCAATAAAGATTTGTTCTTTTACAATGCCAATGTCGGATTGAGCGCAGGCGTGGAATGGAATTTTTCTGGTTCAACTTGTCTGGTAGCTGAACTTGGTTACAGTTACGGCTTCATGCCCTTGCATTTAACCGGAAAGGAGCAAAACTATACGCTCTTTACCACCGACGCCACAACACTCGTCGATACTTATTTCAGAAATCAAGCAACGCTTAACCAAGCGCAACTTAAATTAACCTTGTTGTTTTAATGCAAGAAATAGGTAAGTATATCACACAATGGTTGGAAAACTATAGAACCACAGCCCAAGCTAAAGGTTTTGTAATCGGTATATCGGGTGGTATAGATTCTGCCGTGACTTCCACGCTTTGCGCTTTAACTGGTGCCCCTACATTTTGCCTGACCATGCCCATTCGGCAAACCAAAGCCGAATTTGACCGAGCCAATGAACATATGCAGCAGCTCAAGCAGCGTTTTGCAAATGTGTATACACAAACAATTGACCTATCGGCATCCTTTGAAGCCCTTGAAAAGGCATTGCCTTTACACTCAGACACACATCCTTTGGCCATGGCCAATACGCGTTCTCGTTTGCGTATGACCACACTATATGCAGTGGCTCAGGCAAATGGTTGCTTGGTGGCCGGTACAGGTAATAAAGTCGAAGATTTTGGTGTTGGTTTTTACACCAAATACGGCGACGGCGGGGTGGATATCAGCCCGATCGCAGACCTCATGAAAACAGAGGTTTTTGCTTTGGCTAAAGAATTACAAATTGTAGCCTCGATTCAAAACGCCGCGCCAACCGACGGCCTATGGGAAGACGGCCGCACCGACGAAGATCAAATAGGTGCTTCTTATCCAGAGCTCGAGTGGGCCATGCGCTTTGATGGAGACACAAGTTCGCTAACGCCAAGGCAGCAAGAAGTCTTGGACATCTACGCGCGTTTTCATCGTGCCAATTCACACAAAATGCAGCCAATTCCCGTTTGTCAAATCCCGGCTGCACTCAAGTCTTCTATGCTTTCATGAAAAATTATAAAGTACTTGGTTTACTGCTGCTAATTGCCTTTGAACTGAGCGCGCAAAAAAACACGCAAAAGGGTCTTTTGGCGCTCAAGGAGCACAACTATGGTTTGGCCCAAGCGTATTTTTATAAAGATTTCAAAAAAGATAGTTTAAGTGCCGCTTTTGGCTTACTGAATTACTACATGTCAGATTTTACAGCTGAGAATGATAGCGCATATCATTACCTGCTTCAAACCAATACAATATGGTCCCGCACGCCTGATAAAAACAAAGCCAGCATTCAAAAGCGAATTCCAATTTCCGATTCGATTCTCATCGAATTATATTTCGATTTAGCGCGCAAAGAATTAAATTTAGCTGTTGCTAATGCTTCCATTCACCGGTTGAATCAAGTCATTGAACGCTACGGGAGTCGCATTACTTCCATAGATCAGGTAGCCGCATATCACAGGGATTCATTGGCTTATCAGCGAGCGCTATCTGTTAATTCTGCCCAAGCACTTGCTGCTTTTATTCAACAATATCCAAACGCAAAGCAACAAGACGAAGCAAAGGCAAAATACGAATACTTGTTATACAACGAACAAACGGAAGCAAATTCGGAAGCAGATCTCATGCGCTTTATTGAACAAAATCCCCAAAGTCCGTATGTCTTTCAAGCCTGGAAACGCGTTTTTGCTTTTTATCAAGCTGCATCAAGTATCACTCAATACAATAACTTCTTAAAAAACTACCCATCTGCCCCTCAAACGATTTTAGATGAAGTCTGGAAAGCAATCTATAAATTGTACATGCAGCCCTATAGTGCTGAGAAACTAGCACAATTTAAAATCGATTATCCTGCATATCCTTTCTTAGAGGATTTAGCGCACGACGGCGCATTGTTGCTTAAAAAGCTTTATCCTTTTGTTCAGCAAAACGCATATGGTTACATGGATGCCAATGGCGAGGTTGTTATTGCCGCTCAGTACGATGAAGCAAGCCCTTATTACGAAGGATTGGCTATTGCCTCCAAAAATGAAAAATATGGCCTGATCAATAAGAAAAATGAGGTCATTTTGCCCTTTCAATTTGTTGAAATCACTGCGTATTCAAGCGGTTTTCTTTTAGAGGATAGTCTTGGGTTTTACCTCACTGATTTTCAAGGTAAAAAACGACAAGAAGAACCCATGCAATGGGAAGAAGCGCAGCAAGTCGTTCAGGCTTATTCCGAAGACCATATCGCAACGGAGAACTTGGCCCCCAGCAAGTACCAGCAAATAGAAAAAAATGGAAAATTAGGGCTCCTCCTAAATGGTAAAAAAATCTTAGAGCCACGGTACGATGTCATTTTAACAGATAGCCCAATCGGCATGATCACGGCCAAGCAAGGGAAGGCACTCCATTATTTTGATTCGACAGGAAAACGACTCGAAATCAACGGCTTGGAATGGTTTTTGAATGCTTCGGACATGGCTCAGTTTAACCAAAAAGGCATTGCAGTTTGTTACAAGACCGGTAGATACGGCCTCATTGACCAAAAGGGAAAAATGCGAATTAAGTGCACCTACGATATGGCACTGCCCATTCATAATGACGTGTGGCCTGTTCAATTAAAAGGAAGTTGGGGTTTAGTATCTTTAGATGAAAAAGTATTGCTGCCGCTGCAGTACCAACGTATTGTTCCATTTTCCAACTACGGCTTTTTAGTCGAAAATAC
>JBJTNX010000099.1:0-33361 GCA_046074325.1 Sphingomonadales bacterium | reverse complement strand
CCGCATTAACATTCAGCTTTGCTGCATTCACAAACTTTGCATCTGCGCCCGGTGCAGGGCTTTTTAAAGCCAAATGTGCTACTTGTCACATGCCTCACAAAAACTCTACTGGTCCAAAGTTAGCTGGTGTAAGAGCAAAGTGGGCTGCGGGTGGAGCCAAAGAAGGAAGCATTTACCAGTGGGTTAACAACTGGCAAACGGCTGCCGCCAATGATCCTTACGCCGCTGAGGTTTCTAAGTGGTCTCCTACCGCCATGTCTGCTTTCCCTGATTTGAAGAAAGAAGACATCGATGCAATTCTCGATTGGGTAGATGCCCAACCAGAAGCCCCTGCAGGTGGCGGTGTTAAAGATCCTACACAACCTCAAGACCCTACTAGCCTAACTCCCGCTGAAGAAGAATCTACTTCTTGGATTTGGATTGTAATGGGCGTCATTTTTGTGGTGGTCATTTTGGCTGTTGGCGGGGTGCGTCGTCAACTTAAAATAGCTACCTCAGACGACGAATCTGAGAAAATGACCTACGGCGAAGAACTTCGCGCGTTGGCATGGAAATACCGCTTACAAGTCGGATTGGTTTCTTTGGTTGTCGTGATCTCTATTTTTGTTGCTTTATTCCAATCTTTGTACTCCATCAACATTATGGAGGGCTACCAGCCATCTCAACCGATTGCCTTTCCACACAGCCAACACGCTGGAATCAATGGCATCGATTGTAAGTATTGTCACAACACTGTTACCAAATCCAAATCAGCGTCTATCCCATCTGTCAATGTTTGTATGAACTGCCACAAACAAATCGATGGCGAAGGCAAACCTTGGGCGGGTCAGATTAAAAAGATATACGCAGCTGCAGGTTGGGACAAAGCAGGTATGAAGTATACCGGAAAAACCAATCCAATTGTTTGGAACAAAGTACACGTTCTTCCAGAGCATGTCTATTTTAATCACTCCCAGCACGTAGTAGTCGGCGGCTTAGATTGTAAGCAGTGTCACGGCGACATGACTCAAATGCAAGAAACAGCAATGGTTCAGCCTGTAGAGGAGCTCAACAAAATTGAAGGCAACATCAAGTTGACGCGCAAAACATTAACCATGGGTTGGTGTATTGAGTGTCACGGCAAAAAAGACGTCGCTATTGGCAATGGTAAAAATGCTTACTACGACGAAATCCACCGTCGCCTCAAAAAAGACCCTAAGCTTTACGCACAATACCTCAACAACGATGGCAAAGTAACTGTCAACGAACTCGGTGGTTGGGAATGCGCAAAATGCCACTATTAATTCAGTAATAACCATACTTGTCGAAATAAGACCATGGAAATGTCAAAAAAATATTGGAAAGGTATTGACGAACTCAAGCAAACACCTGAGTTCATTAAGCACAAAGAGCAAGAATTTCCCAATCAGCAAACAGTTGAAGATTTCTTAGCTGACGAAAACTTAGCCGAATCCTCAACAGCGCGTCGTGACTTCTTGAAGTTTTTAGGTTTCTCAGTCGCAGCAGCCACGCTTGCTGCTTGTGAGGCGCCTGTAACAAAAGTTGTTCCTTATGCAGTTAAGCCTGAAAACGTTACGCCTGGTATGCCAACTTGGTATGCGAGCACCTATTATGACGGCGCGTCTTATGCGAGCATTGTAGTGAAAACCCGCGAAGGCCGACCTATTTTCGTTAAAGGAAACAAAGACTTTGGCTTTACGAAAGGCGGTACCAATCCGCAAATAATCGCTTCTGTACTCGGCCTCTATGACTCTGCGCGTTTGGCGCATCCATTAGCCAAAGGACAAAAAGCTTCATGGTCAACTGTAGACGCAGGAATCTCTGCTGCAATTGCAGGCGCCAAAAAAGTTACCTTACTTTCCAACACGGTCATTTCACCTTCTATTCAGCGTGCTATTTCAGAAATGGCAGCTAAATTGAACGGCGAAGGTGGATCAAAATTCGAACACATTCAATACGATGCAGTCTCTTATGCCGGTATGCGTGAGGCAAACCTTTTAAATTTTGGTGCACGTATTATTCCGAGCTATGACTTCTCTAAAGCCAAAACAATTGTTTCTGTAGGAGCAGATTTCCTCAGTACTTGGTTGTTGCCAACCGAATTTGCAGTTCAGTATGGTACGCGTCGTAATCCGGAAGGTGAATGGATGTCTAAGCATTTCCAATTCGAATCAGTATTAACAGTTACTGGATCGAACGCAGATGTGCGTGGCATGATCAAACCTTCCGAAGAAGCTGCTGTTTTAAATTACATGATCAACGCGCTTCAAGGTAAATCTGCAACTGCAGGTGCTTGGAAAGCTGCTGCTGACAAAGCAGTTGCGGCGCTTAAAAAATCGAAAAAGGATTCAGTAGTCGTTGCAGGTTCAAATAACATAGGTGTTCAGCAATTGGCCAATCAACTCAACAACTTGTTGGGCGCTTACGGTTCAACTATCGATCTTTCAAATACAATCAACCTTCACCAATCAGAGGATGCAAAAGCGCTGAAACTTGCGGCAAATGTAGCCGCAGGCAAAGGCCCAGATGTGCTCATCATGATGGGTGTCAATCCGGTATACAGCCTTCCTAACGGAGCAGCATTTGCAAAAGGTCTTCAATCTATTGGAACAAGCGTTGCGATCTCTGCTTTTGAAGACGAGACAGCAAGTCTTTGTACATACGTTTGCCCTGAGCATCATCAATTAGAAAACTGGACTGACCACCAAGCGAAAGCCAATGAATACGCTATCGGTCAGCCAACAATTCGTCCTTTACACAACACTTCAAGTGCCCTAGAGTCTCTTTTGGTATGGAACGGAAGCGCTACACGCGGAGGTCAAGATTCAGCGGTTGCTTACGATTACATTAAAGCAACTTTCGCTGCAATGAATCCAACTGGTGACTTCAACTACCTGACACACAACAGCTGTACTGCCGTGGCAATTACTCCAGCTGCACTAACTTACACCGCAGCTCCAATTAAAGATCTTCCTAAATCTGCTGATACAGAAGTTATTTTCTATCAAAAGCCAGCTATCGGAAACGGTCAATTCGCCAACAACCCTTGGTTGCAAGAAATGCCAGATCCGGTTACCAAAGTAACCTGGGACAACTACATCACCATGAACCCAGTAGAAATGGAAGGCACATACGCCACCACCTACGACCAAGAACATGGTTTGAATCTAGCTACTGTCACAGTCAATGGTAAATCAATTACGCTTCCGGTTTATCCATTACCTGGCCAAGCACCGAAAACAATCGGAATTGCTTTGGGTTACGGTCGTGGTGCAAACGGCGAAAATATCGGTAAAGCTGCCTTCCAAACAAAAGAATACGGTGGTCATGCCAAAACCGAAGATGGTAAATTAACACCAATCGGAGCCAATGTTTTTGGAATGCTATCTTCAGCAGCAACAATTTTATATAGTGCTGCAGCGAAAGTAAGTCCAGCAGAAGGAACCTATCCTATTGCCGCAACGCAGATTCACCACACCGTAATGGGTCGTGATTCCATCGTTCGCGAGACTACGCTGTCCATATTCAAAAACAGCGAGAAAGATGCCTTCAATGAAGGACACAAACTTCAGAAACTAGACAAACACGGCGATCACGTCGAAGCGCCAGTATCTGAATTTGATCTCTGGGCTGCACACCCAGTTGAGAAAATCGGTCACCGCTGGGGTATTTCTATTGACCTTTCTTCTTGTATTGGTTGTGGCTCTTGCCTCATCGCATGCCAGTCAGAAAACAACGTACCAGTCGTCGGTAAAGACGAAGTTCGTCGAGGCCGTGAAATGCACTGGTTGCGTATCGACCGCTACTTTGCCTCTGACGAAGAAGCAGCTGTCGGCACCAAAAAAGACAAAGAAACATTTAGCTATGACAACGCCGAAAAGGCTGCCTTGAATCCTTCAGTGGTTCACATGCCTTTGATGTGTCATCACTGTAACCACGCACCTTGCGAGACCGTTTGTCCGGTAGCTGCAACGACGCACTCCAACGAAGGCTTGAACCAAATGGCTTACAACCGTTGTATCGGTACGCGTTACTGCGCCAACAACTGTCCATACAAAGTACGTCGTTTCAACTGGTTCAATTATCCTTCTTACAAGAAGTTCACCGAAGTGAACCCTGCTCAAGATGACCTCGGCCGTATGGTTCTTAATCCAGATGTTACCGTTCGTACGCGTGGTGTCATGGAGAAATGTTCACTTTGCGTTCAGCGCATTCAAGCCACCAAATTGGTTGCTAAGAAAGAAGCCAGAACGATCACTGATGGCGAGTTCGCAACAGCCTGTTCTGACGCATGTCCGACTAACGCTATTGTTGTCGGTGACTGGAACGATCTCAAGTCCATGATCCGTGAGAAATCAGAAGGTGTACGTGCATACCAAGCACTCGAAGAAGTAGGTGTGAAGCCAAACGTTTGGTACCAAGTTAAAGTGCGCAACGAAGACAATTCCTTGCTCGATCATATTCAAGTAGCTCATACAGCTCATCATTAATTATTATTCAATTAAACTACTGCAATGCAAAAGGAAGCAGCAATCAGAGAGCCCCTCATCTTAGGTCACAAAACCTATCATGACGTCACAGAAGATGTTTGTCGTCCAATTGAGGACAAAGCACCTAAAATGTGGTACATCCTATTTGGAATCGCGCTTGTCATCGGTCTTTACGGTGTAGGTAGCATCATGTACCTCCTCGGTACAGGTATTGGTGTATGGGGATTAAACAAAACCATTGGTTGGGCATGGGATATCACCAACTTCGTTTGGTGGGTAGGTATTGGTCACGCCGGTACGCTCATTTCCGCAGTACTACTTTTGTTCCGTCAGAAATGGCGTATGGCGATTAACCGTTCGGCAGAGGCCATGACCATTTTTGCCGTATTCATGGCAGGTACTTTCCCGCTCATTCACATGGGTCGTCTATGGGTTGGTTATTGGGTAATGCCAATTCCAAACCAATTCGGTTCGTTGTGGGTAAACTTTAACTCGCCATTGCTCTGGGACGTATTCGCGATCTCTACCTATTTATCTGTATCCTTGGTATTCTGGTATATCGGCCTCATCCCTGACTTTGCAACCATCCGTGACCGCGCTAAAAAACCATTAGCCAAAAAGATGTACGGCATTTTATCATTCGGTTGGTCAGGTCGTGCGAAGCATTGGAATCGCTTTGAATTGGTTTCTTTGGTTTTGGCTGGTTTGGCAACGCCACTTGTATTCTCGGTTCACTCCATCGTATCCTTTGACTTTGCTACGTCGGTTATCCCAGGATGGCACACCACTATCTTCCCGCCTTATTTTGTCGCAGGTGCGGTATTCTCAGGTTTTGCTATGGTACAAACGCTACTCTTGATTATGCGTAAAGCAATGGGTCTAGAGGCGTATATTCACACCAAGCACGTTGAATACATGAACATCGTGATCATGGTAACGGGTTCAATTGTGGGTACTGCATATATCACTGAGCTTTTCATCTCGTGGTATTCAGGTGTAGAATACGAGTCTTACGCATTCATCAACCGTGCAACCGGACCATATTGGTGGGCTTATTGGTCCATGATGACTTGCAACGTAATTTCTCCTCAATTGATGTGGATTCGACGTTTGCGTCGTAGTTTGTTGTTCACATTCTTCATTTCGATTGTCGTGAATATCGGTATGTGGTTTGAGCGTTACGTAATTATCGTGACATCTATTCACCGCGATTACATCCCAGCTGCTTGGAGTATGCATTTCCCGAGCCACATCGATATCGCTGTTTATATCGGCACTATTGGTTTGTTCTTTGTATTCTTCTTATTGTTTGCACGTTTCTTCCCGGTATTGGCACTCAACGAGGTAAAAACGATTTTGAAAGGCTCAGGTCAATCTTACAAAGAATCTCCAGATTATCACAAACACCATTAAGTAAAGGCTATGTCAGATAAAGTTCTATACGTCATGTACGACGACGACGAAGTACTCAAAAACAGTGCTAAAAAGCTCGTCGCTAAAGGAGTTAAAATCGCAGAAGTTTTCTCTCCATTCCCAATCCACGGGATCGATCCAATTATTGGTGTTAAAAATACACGCTTAGGCATCATGGCCTTCTTGTATGGTTTAACTGGTCTAACCTTGGCTACCATCGGAATGCGCTTTTTTATGATCACCGATTGGCCAATGAACATTGGTGGTAAACCAAACTTTTCTTACCTCGAAAACATGTTGGCTTTCGTTCCAATTAGTTTTGAGTTTACTGTCATGTGCGCTGCTCATGGTATGGCAATTACCTATTTACTGCGCAACAAAACGCTTCCGGGTATGCCAGCACAAAATCCAGATCCGCGTACAACAGACGATAAATTCGTTATGGAGATTCGCTTGAGCGACAATCACAATATCTCTGAAGCAGACCTCGACGGCATGTTGCAAGAAATTGGCTTCCTCGAATTGGATAAAAAAGAAATTAAATAAGTACAGGGCCTCATGAAAAAAATAGTTTACACAACACTTAGTGGAGCAGCCTTGACCATGTCATTGCTTTTGAACTCTTGTGTGTCCAATGCCGACAGCCCAGGTTTAGAATATGCTCCTGATATGTACCGCACGCCGGGTATTGAAACCTACGTTGACTACGGTGAAGTCCGAGGAAGAGAAAATAAAGCATGGAAAGGCCGTTTATCAGCCATGACCCCGCCACGCAACACCATTCCTTTTTACGGTACGGATTCTTCTGAAGTGAAATTAATGCTGCCTTATTTCCGTAAGCCAAACGTAGCTTTCCGTGAAACCCACGGACTCTATGGTTGGGATTACTCTACCGCAGACGAATACACTTTAGCTGTTGCAGATAAAAACCCAATTTTACTCAATGCTACAAATGCAGAGGCGGTTATTACCAAAGGTAAAGAACTGTTCACAGCCATGTGTCAGCACTGCCATGGTGAAAAAGGTGATGGCAATGGCCCAATGGTCGCATCTGGAGCTTATCAAGGTGTGCCAAACTACGTAGGTTTGGCTGCCACAGAAGGTCAAATGTTTTATTCAATTTACTACGGTAAAGGTATGATGGGTGCACATGGTTCAATTCTTAACAAAAAAGAAATTTGGTCAATCGTTCACTACATCCGTCGTATTCAAGATGCCAATTATGGCAAATTTGATGCGAACGGCGCTGCGGTTTCAACCGTTGTTTCAGACACCACTAACGCGAAATAATCAAGAAGAGCAATGGAATTTCAAATCACCAAAAAAGCGAAAAATGTTGCATTTGGCCTGATGGGCTTGGGTGCGCTTCTTACTATCATCGGTGTTGCACTTTCGGCATCAGATCACCACTTTTTCACACGCTTCATGGCCTCTGGTCTCATAAGCGGGTTCTTTTTCTTTGCCCTTGGTTTAGGCGCTTTGTTCTTCTTGGCGCTTAAGTATGCTACCGAGACCGGCTGGTATGCTGCCGTGAAACGTGTCATTGAAGCTGTTGCTGGTTTCTTGCCAGTAGGAATGATTATCTTGGGCGTAGTATTGCTCGTACTGACAATTGCTGACGGCGCCCATATCTATTCTTGGATGGATCCAGAGGTACAAGCGCATGACGAAATCGTTCGACACAAAGCAGCTTATTTAAACAAACCATTCTTCTGGATTCGCACGCTGGCTTATTTTATTACGTACTTCTTATTTTGGAGAGGATTTAAGAACCGCTCGTTAGAAGAAGATCGCGTAGGCGGAACAGAACTACACTTCAAAAACTACAAAAGAGGTGCTCTATTCTTGGTTTTCTTCGCTGTGTTTAGTTCTACCTCTGCTTGGGACTGGATCATGTCAATTGATGTACACTGGTTCTCAACCTTATTTGGTTGGTATACTTTTGCCGGTATGTGGTGTTCTACTATGGTCGTTTTGGTCCTGACAACGCTTTATTTAAAAACACTAGGATACCTTCCTAACGTAAACGACTCTCACATCCACGACCTTGGAAAGTGGACATTCGCGACATCTTTCCTGTGGTCATACATGTGGTTCTCGCAATTCATGCTCATTTGGTATGCCAATATTGGTGAAGAAGTTGTTTACTTCCAAATGCGTATAGCTGAGTTTAAAGTTTTATACTTCGGGATGTTCATCATCAATTTTGCTTTCCCAATGTTGATTCTTATGTCCCGAGACGCCAAGCGTAACGCAGGTATTCTTGTGTTTGTCGGCTTAATGATCCTGATTGGTCACTGGCTTGATGTTTACATCATGGTTTCTGCCGGTGCCTTAGGTGCAAACGCAAAAATTGGTGCTTTAGAAATCGGAATGGCGCTTTTAATGGCCGGAACCTTCATCTTTGTTGTACTTCGCAACCTGAGCAAGGCGCCATTAACCCCTGTGAATCACCCATTCTTAGATGAAAGTAACCATCACGAAATTTAATTTGAAGACAATATAAAAAGTCATGGAAAATAAATTAATCATTTTACTTGTCATTGTTTTAGGTGCAATAGCCGTTGCCCAGCTGGTCAGAATCTATGAAATCTCAGCGAAGCTACGCAAGAACCAAGAGCATGAAATTTCTAGCCGAGACAACAATCTAAATGGGCGCCTTATGTTTGCCTTCATGTTGTTCATGTTTGGTTCATTTATTTACCTTATGAAAGCCTATGGCTGGACCGGTCGCGGATCTGCGGCTTCCATTGAAGGAGAAGAAATGGATTGGTTGTTGAATCTGAATTTCGTTATCATCATTACGATTTTCTTCTTCACCAATTTCTTGTTGTTTTACTTTACGTGGAAATACGTCAAAAAACCGGGTGTACCTGCTTTTTACTATCCGCACAACAACAAACTTGAAATGCTTTGGACTGTTGTTCCAGCAATCGTCTTGGCGGTAATTATCATCTTAGGTCTCCAGACTTGGAGTCACCTCACTGGCCCAACCAAGCCAGAGGCTGAGAAAATCGAGTTATTCTCGAAACAATTTGATTGGACAGCTCGTTATGCAGGTGCAGACAACACATTGGGTCTATATGACTACAAATTGACGCTTGACAACAATGAATTGGCTTTGTTGACCTCAAACACCATCGACTCTTCTTTGAACAATATGTTGAATGGCGCTACTGGTATTCGTAGTTTACAAAAACTCTTGAACAACCGCGACACCGTTTACAGTGACTCCACCTTAAATGTATTGCGTACTGACTTATCCCGTAAAGAAAGATTGTATCGCTTCCTTAACCAAATGAAGCAAAACCATAACAAAAGGTTAGATGCAAGCGCATGGGATGACATCATCCAAAAGGATACACTTTATTTATGTAAAGGTCAAGAGTACGAAATCGCACTACGTGCCAAAGATGTCATTCACTCTGCCTACTTCCCACATTTTCGCGCTCAAATGAATGCGGTTCCAGGTATGGCTACCCGCATGAAATTCACGCCGAACAAAACCACCGCTGAAATGCGCGCTGAAAAGAATGACGATAATTTCAATTACATATTAATGTGTAACAAAATTTGTGGTGGAGCTCACTACAAAATGAAAATGGTTGTTGTTGTCTTGGATCGTCCTGCCTATAAAAAATGGATGGATGCCAAGAAAAAAGCGACATTCAAAGATCAATATTTCCCTGCTGCAACGACTACGCCAGCAGCTCCAGCTGATACTACTGCTGTAGCAACAATGAATTAATTTTTAGAAACGATAAAAAATAATATAATGGCTTCACACGACGCACACGCACACGGACATCATGACGAGCACCATCATCATGAGGAGCATTTTATCTCTAAATACATCTTTTCGCAAGATCATAAAATGATTGGCAAGCAGTTCTTAATGACTGCTGTTTTCATGGGTCTTGTCGCAATGATGTTATCTATTCTCTTTAGGATTCAATTGGCTTGGCCAGGAGAAAGCTCTGATTTCTTGTCATTTTTCCTTGGCGAGAAATGGGCTCCAAATGGGGTTCTTAAAGAAGATATGTATCTCGGTTTAGTTACCATTCACGGTACCATCATGGTCTTCTTTTTGCTCACAGGCGGTTTGTCTGGTACGTTTTCTAACATTCTCATTCCATTACAGCTAGGTGCCCGCGATATGGCTTCCGGCTTCATGAACATGTTATCGTACTGGTTCTTTGCACTTTCTTCTTTGATCATGCTCGTGTCATTGTTCGTAGAGTCAGGGCCAGCAATGGCCGGTTGGACGGTCTATCCACCTCTTTCGGCGTTACCTCAAGCAGTTTCAGGTTCAGGACTTGGAATGACACTTTGGTTGGTTTCAATGGCAATTTTCATCGCATCGTCTTTGATCGGTTCTTTGAACTACATTGTAACAATCATCAACTTGCGTACAAAAGGCATGACTATGACACGCATGCCGCTTACCATTTGGGCATTTTTTGTTACCGCCATTCTTGGTGTGTTGTCTTTCCCAGTATTGTTATCCGCGGCACTACTCTTAATCATGGACCGCCTTATGGGCACGTCTTTCTACTTATCAGACATTATTGTAGGTGGCGAAATGCTGACCAACCACGGTGGTTCTCCAATACTTTATCAGCACTTATTCTGGTTCTTAGGTCACCCTGAGGTATATATCGTATTGCTTCCTGCACTTGGACTCTCTTCAGAAATTATAGCAACCAATGCACGCAAACCTATTTTTGGTTACAAAGCCATGATCGGATCTATTCTCGCGATTGGTTTCCTTTCGTTTATTGTATGGGGTCACCACATGTTTGTGACAGGTATGAATCCATTCTTAGGAAGTGTATTCGTATTTACGACGCTACTCATCGCCATTCCATCTGCGGTTAAAGTATTTAACTACCTCACGACGTTGTGGAAAGGTTCATTGGTTTTGACACCAGCAATGCTATTTGCTATTGGCTTGGTTTCTACGTTCATTACCGGTGGCGTAACCGGAATCATCCTAGCTGACTCTGCACTTGACATTATGCTCCACGATACCTACTTTGTGGTCGCTCACTTCCATATCGTAATGGGTATGTCTGCGGTATTTGGGATGTTCGCCGGTGTATATCATTGGTTCCCTAAAATGTTCGGCCGCATGATGAACACACGCTTAGGTTATGCACATTTCTGGGTAACATTGGTAGGTGCCTACGGGGTATTCTTCCCAATGCACTTTGTAGGTCTTGCAGGTGCACCACGTCGCTACTATGACTATTCTGCCTACAGTGAATTCGACAACAATTCCTTTGAATTAATGGTGGACCTCAACCAGATCATCACCACCTTTGCAATTATTGCAGCTGTTGGTCAAGCGATCTTCCTATTCAACTTCTTCTATTCCATTTTTAGAGGTCCTAAGGCGCCACAAAATCCTTGGTCATCTACAACACTTGAATGGACAACTCCTGTAGAGCATATCCATGGAAACTGGCCAGGTGAACTTCCAACGGTACACCGCTGGCCTTACGATTATTCTAAGCCTGGTGCAGCATCTGACTTTATTACGCAAGTCACGCCGCTCGAAGAGGGTGAAGAAGAGCATTAATAGCTATAACACTACGCAAAAGGCCCGAATTTCGGGCCTTTTTTATTTGCTACCAGCATATGGTTAAGCATGTAGTTGTAATATTGCTTAGTAACCTTTATCGAGTTCTTTCGAAACCACTTCCAATTCTGCATAAAATTCCGGACCAAAAGCCCTGATCAGTGGCTCTTTTAAAAACTTAAATACGGGTACGTCTAATTTTTCTCCACAGACACAAGCGGGTTCGCAGATATCCCATTTTTCGTAATTGAGCGCTGTATAATCATTGAATTGCTTGGTCCGAATAGGATAGAGGTGGCAAGAAATAGGTTTGATGAAATCGATGTGCCCTTCGCGCTGCGCTTTTTCAATAGCACATTTAGCGGTATTGTTTTGGTCAAAATAAACAAATGCACATTCATTCCCATCTACAAGTGTCGTTTCAGCTTCAAAGGCATCATCTATTAGGGCAACCCCATTCTGTTCAACTGCAGCAATGCCTTCTGGCCGCATGAAAGGTAGAATCTGGGGTAAATGTTGTTCAATGATTTGTACTTCGTTGTTTGTTAGTGGTGCACCACCGTCACCTGCCACACAACAAGCGCCTTTACAGGCCGTAAGATCGCACACAAACTGTTTTTCAAAGATTTGTGTCGAAACAATTTTGTCTTGTATTTCAACTAGCATAAGACAAAGATACGTCTAGATTTTGTGGATTAATTTAAAATACGTATATTTGTACTAGATTTAAAGCTGTTAGAACGAGGGGACGCAAGTCCCCTCTTTTTTTCGACAAACAAAAATTAATGTTAGATCGTAAACACATAGAAGAATTAATCGCAGAACGCATTGCTGAGCTAGATAATGGCTTGTATGTTGTCGATTTGCGAATTTCTGCAACCAACGTCATTCATGTAGAGCTCGATAAGCTCAAAGGCGGGGTAAGTGTAATGGACTGCATGTCGGTATCTCGAAACATCGAACACAACCTAGACCGAGAAAAAACTGATTTTGAATTACACGTGTCTTCGGCTGGTTTAGACAAACCTGTTAGACACATCAATCAGTTTGCAAAAAATGTGGGTCGTAGTTTCAAGGTTCAGCCCGAAGACGGAGCACCTTTTGAAGGTGAACTCGTCAAAATGGCCGACGAAAACCTCGTTTTTAAGCAACGCATTCAAAAACGAGACGAAGTAAAAAAGAAAAAAGTTTGGGTAGAAGAAATCATAGAACTGCCCTACAATCAAATAAAAGAAGCAAAAATTGTAATTTCATTTAAATAAGCCCCATGAACAGTTTGGAACTTGTTGACTCATTTTCGGAGTTTAAAGAACTTAAAAATATTGACAAACAAACGATGCAGCACGTCCTCGAGGACGTTTTTCGTGCCATGCTCAAAAAGAAGTTCAATACTGATGAACACATCGATATCGTTGTCAATATTGATAAAGGTGACGTTCAAATTTTCTTAAATAAAGAAATTGTGGACGATGGCGAAGTCGAAGACCCAAATACCGAAATCGCTTACTCTGATGCCATCAAGATCGAGCCCGATTTTGAAATTGGTGAAGAAGTGACAGAAGAATTTAAGTTTGCAGATTTCGGTCGTCGCAATGTCCTTGCGCTGCGTCAGAACCTGATCTCGCGCATCATGGAGCTCGAGAAAGATCAACTTTACAACAAATACAAAGAGCGCATTGGCGAAATCGTTACTGGAGAAGTCTACCAAGTATGGAAGAAAGAAATCCTCATCATGGACGACGACAACAATGAGCTTATCTTACCAAAATCTGAACAAATTCCTTCAGATTTCTTCAAAAAAGGCGAATCCGTACGTGCAGTAGTGGCCAAAGTAGACATGCGCAATAGCACGCCGGTCATTATCCTTTCTCGCACTGCACCTGAGTTTCTTGAGCGCTTATTTGAACTCGAGGTTCCTGAAGTATTCGATGGCCTCATTACCATTAAAAAGATTGTTCGCGAACCAGGAGAGCGCGCAAAAGTTGCTGTAGAGTCCTATGACGATCGCATTGACCCAGTTGGCGCATGTGTGGGTATGAAAGGATCTCGTATTCATGGTATTGTCCGTGAATTACGCAATGAAAACATTGACGTTATCAATTTCACGACCAACCAACAATTACTCATTCAACGCGCTTTGTCACCTGCAAAAATTACTTCCATGGAAGTTCTTGAAGAAGACAAACGCGTCAAAGTATACCTCAAACCAGACCAAGTTTCATTGGCCATTGGAAAAGGAGGAAACAACATCAAACTCGCAGGGAAACTTTGTGGTTTTGAAATCGATGTTTATCGCGATGGCGAAGTCGATATCGAAGATGTCGATCTAGAAGAATTTGCAGATGAAATCGATGGCTGGATCATCGATGAACTCAAAGCAATTGGATGCGATACCGCAAAATCAGTTCTAGAAATCAGCGTAGACGACCTCGTATCGCGTACAGACCTAGAAAAAGAAACCATCGAAGAAGTATTCCGTATTTTGAAAGCGGAATTTGAATAACTTTAATACCAATAAGGAGCGCAACAGTACATTATGGCGGGAAAACCGATTCGTTTAGGAAAAGCAGCAGGAGAATTGAACGTAGGAATTCCGACGATTGTCGAATTCTTAGGTTCAAAAGGAATTGTCATTGATCCGACTCCAACATCTCGTTTGGAGCAGGAACACTATGAAATTTTGTGCCAAGAATTTGCTGCGGACCAAAGCATGAAAGAGCAGTCAAAGGCTGCATTGCGTCGCGAGAAGCGAGAATCTTTGTCTTTGAAAGACAAAGCCCCTGAAGAGCCCAAAGCGGCTCCTGTTCTCGAAGACGAAGACGATGAAGAAATCAATCTTGAAGAAATCAAGCGTCAGGTGCTCAATGAGGCTACACCTAAGCCGCCAATTTCTTCGCCCGCTGCACCTTCAGCCGCGGAACAGGCTGTTTTTGAAGAAGAGCGCGCAGATGCTTCAACCGAAGTGACCGAAAACAAAGTCAATGTCATCGGTAAAATAGACCTCGATGCCATCAACCAACGTACGCGTCCTGATAAACGTAAAGATAAAACACCACCTGTTTCTGCTCCGGCTGCAGAGCCAGTCCAAGAAACAGTTGCATCAACACCAGACCCTGTAGTTGAGACGCCTGCTCCTAAAGAAGAAACAGTTGAAAAGCCGGCTGAAATTGAAACCATTCGCGTGACGCGCCAAACACTTTCTGGCCCGACCGTTTTGGGTAAAATAGACTTACCTGTAGAAAGGCCTCGCACTCCAGTTGCGTCTTCTTCCGACGATGCCAATTCAAAGCGCAAGCGCAAGCGTATCAAGAAAGTCGAGACGAACAACACCAATAATAATTCAGCAAAACCTAAAACCGAAAAAGCTGAAATTTCTGAGCAAGATATCCAAAAAGAAATCAAGGAAACACTTGCAAGGCTCTCCAATCAAGGAGGAAAGTCCAAAGCTTCAAAAAACCGTCGTCAAAAACGAGACAACTACGCACAACGTCGCCAAGAAGAAATGGCAATGGCTGAGCTCGAAGAAAAGACACTTAAACTAACAGAGTTCGTTACTGTATCTGAATTGGCATCCATGATGAATGTACAGCCGACTCAAGTTATCTCTGTTTGTATGTCATTGGGCATTTTTGCGTCGATCAATCAAAGATTGGATGCGGAAACGATTCAAATTGTTGCCGATGAATTTGGTTTCGAGACAGAATTCATAAGCGCTGAATTACAAGATGCAATTACGGTCGTCGAAGATCAGCCAGAAGATCTAATTGCGCGTCCACCAATTATTACAGTCATGGGTCACGTCGACCACGGTAAAACATCGCTTCTAGACCGCATCCGTAACGCAAATGTAACCGAAGGTGAAGCAGGCGGAATTACCCAGCACATTGGTGCTTATTCGGTGACGCTCAAAGATGGTCGCAAAATGACCTTCCTCGATACACCGGGTCACGAAGCCTTTACGGCGATGCGCGCGCGCGGTGCCCAAGTTACCGATGTTGCCATCATCATTGTTGCCGCAGACGACGACGTCATGCCACAAACTAAAGAAGCCATATCGCATGCGCAAGCAGCGAATGTCCCAATGATCTTCGCGATCAATAAAATTGACAAACCTGGTGCCAGTCCTGATCGCATCCGCGAGCAGCTTTCTGCCATGAACATCCTCGTTGAGGACTGGGGTGGAAAATACCAAGTTCAAGAAATTTCGGCTAAGCAAAATTTAAATATCGATGCGCTTTTAGATAAGGTCTTGTTAGAGGCAGAACTCCTCGATTTGAAGGCAAATCCGAATAAAAATGCAGTCGGAACTGTAATCGAGTCTTCATTAGATAAAGGTAAAGGTTACGTGACCAACATGCTTGTTGAGGCAGGCACCATGCGAATTGGTGATGTGATTTTAGTGGGTCGTTATTACGGTCGTGTACGTGCTATGCACGACGAACACGGCGTGGCTCTCAAAGAAGCAGGTCCGGCACAACCAGTTGCGGTACTCGGCATCAACGGCGCACCTAGTGCCGGTGATAAATTTAATGTCTTAGACGACGAAAAAGAAGCCAAGTCAATTGCTCAAAAACGAGAGCAATTATACCGAGAACAAGGCTTGCGTACCACCAAGCATATTACGCTCGACGAAATTGGTCGTCGTTTGGCTATCGGAGACTTCAAAGAACTCAATATCATCGTTAAGGGTGATGTCGATGGTTCTATTGAAGCACTTTCCGACTCACTTCTCAACTTATCGACAGAAGAGATTCAAGTGAATATCGTTCACAAAGGAGTAGGGGCAATTACAGAAGCCGATGTCAACTTGGCATCTGCATCTGATGCCATTATTGTTGGTTTCCAAGTAAGACCAACATTACCTGCGCGCAAATTGGCCGAGACCGAACAAATCGACATCCGCATGTACTCTGTGATCTATAAAGCTATTGAAGAAATCAAGGCAGCAATGGAAGGCATGCTTTCGCCAGATATTGAAGAAAAAGTAATTGGTTCTGCAGAAGTTCGCGAAACCTTCGAAATCACTAAAGTAGGTACTATTGCTGGTTGTTATGTCCTTGATGGCCTGATCAAACGCAGTTCCAAAATACGCCTTATCCGCGACGGCATCGTTGTGCATTCAGGTTCTTTGGGCTCTCTCAAACGATTCAAAGATGATGTCAAAGAGGTCAAAAATAACTACGAATGTGGTTTAAACATTGATAAATTCAACGACATCAAAATTGGCGATATCATCGAAGCTTACGAAGAGGTCGAAGTGGCAAGAAAATTATAATCCCGTCTTCAAAGCTTATTTTCACTAGTTTTGTAAGACAACAAATAAAGAAATTATGGGCAAATTCGGACCAACTGAAATCATTCTCATCCTTGTCATCGTATTGTTATTTTTTGGTGGCAAAAAAATTCCTGAACTCATGCGCGGTTTAGGGAAAGGCATGAAAGAATTCAAAGACGCCTCAAAAGGAGAAGGCGCAGATACCAATACTTCTACAGAAATCTCTAAAGAAGAAAAGTAACGGTATGTACCGATCAATAGCAGCTATTCAGGATGCCTTGCATTCTGGTAAAACGGCTTTGGACCTTGTTGAAGAACACTTGGAGCGCATTGCCGCCCATGAGCATCTCAATGCTTTTTTAGAAGTTTTTACAGCGTCTGCGCGCGAGCAAGCCCGTTTGGTGGATCAAAAAATTCAAGCAGGTACTGCAGGCCGCTTAGCAGGAGTCATCATTGGTATCAAAGACAACATTTGCTACAAAGACCACAAGGTTTCTGCAAGTTCCAAAATACTAGAAGGCTTTACGTCCATTTATACCTCTACAGTTCTTCAAAGACTACTCGACCAAGATGCTATAGTCATTGGACGCCTCAATTGTGATGAATTTGCAATGGGAAGCTCCAATGAAAATTCAGCTTTTGGTGCTGTACAAAATAGCTGGAAGGCAAATTATGTACCTGGCGGTTCCTCAGGAGGCAGTGCAGTAGCTGTTGCAGCTAACTTATGTACGGTTTCTTTGGGTTCAGATACCGGCGGCTCTGTTCGCCAACCTGCATCCTGGACCGGCACATATGGCATTAAGCCAACATACGGCCGTCTTAGTCGCTATGGGTTAATCGCATATGCCTCGTCATTTGATCAAATTGGGTTTTTTACCAACGAACTCCAAGACACCCAACTATTAATAGAACTAACAGCAGGCCCTGATGCTTACGACGCAACAAGTTCTAGTAATCCATATCAAACCCGCTCCACTTTTGCATCAAAGTTAAAGATTGGCGTTTTGGCAGAATGCCTTACTCATCCAGGTTTGGATCCAGAAATCAAAGCCAAATTGGACCAAACTTTATTGAATCTTAAAGAATTAGGCCATGAAATCGTCGAAGTAAGTTTCCCTTATTTGGATTACATGGTCCCCACTTATTACGTACTTACCACAGCTGAGGCCTCTTCAAACTTAGCGCGTTTTGACGGCGTTCATTATGGCTATAGAAGTGCCGATGCGAAAGGAGTGGAACAGACTTATGTCAAGTCCCGAAGCGAAGGCTTTGGACCGGAGGTTCAAAGACGCATCATGACTGGTACATTTGTGCTCTCTCATGGTTACTACGACGCTTATTATACCAAAGCTCAACAAGTCCGGCGCATACTCAAAGATCGCACCCGTGCTTTGCTCGCTGATTGCGATGTTTTACTCTCGCCAACAACGCCAACAACAGCCTTTGAAATGAATGCTGTTAAGGATCCCATACAAATGTACCTCCAAGATATCTTTACGGTACATGCAAACCTTACAGGCAATCCTGCCTTAAGTCTGCCATTTGGTATTCACTCTAACGGATTGCCATTTGGTGTCCAACTAATGGCACGTGATTTTGAAGAAGATCTTCTCTTTCATGCGGCTGCACAACTTCAAGCGGCAATATGAAAAATTGGATTTGGCTTTGTATTTTTTGGTTGGGCACTCATGTCATTGTAGCACAGAAGCCCGCTCATCTTGTGCGTCCATCTGACTCACTAGATCCAGATCCTTTTGTCAATACGGTGCAACAAAGTCTCCGATTATTTTACGCAGATTACGCCAATTCAAATAAATACGACTCCATCATTACGGCGCTCAATTACGCCCCTGGCCAAATCCCGACATTTTCAGATTCAGTGATTTGTGCACGTTTGGCTAAAATGAATGAACTCACGCCTTTTCAGCTCGATTGCAACCAAGCCACGCTTTCTACCATCAAGTTCTTTGCCGCACAGCGCCGTGGCTTCATAAGGGTGGCTTTGGGCCGTTCAGCCTTATATTTTGACCTATTTGAAGAGAAGTTAACTGAATATGGTTTGCCTTTAGAACTTCGATACCTATCCGTCATAGAGAGTGGTCTTAGGCCTCAAGTAAAATCAAGGGCTGGTGCGCTTGGGTTATGGCAATTCATGTACAAAACCGGACTTTACTTTGGTTTAGAAGAAAACTCGTACATCGATGAGCGCATGGATCCCGAAAAAGCTACTGATGCTGCGTGTCGTTACCTCAAACAACTTTATGGCATCTACGGCGATTGGAATTTGGCACTCGCGGCCTACAATGCTGGTCCTGGCAACGTTAATCATGCCATCAGAAAATCGGGAGGCAAAACTACTTACTGGGAGGTTCGACCGTTTTTACCAGCCGAAACCCAAGGTTATGTACCTAACTTTATTGCAGCTGCCTACATGATGACCTACCATGCCGAGTACAACATCATCCCAATGGAGGCAAAAATTCACAATGCACAGCTCGACACCATGTGTATCAAGAGCGGGGTGCATATGCAGACGATTTCAAAATTAGTAGACTGGGATCTCGCTGAAATACAAAGTCTTAATCCAGTATATAAAACGACGTTTGTCCCTAAGATGACACCAGCTCGATGCATCACTGGGCCCATGGAAAAAATTGGGTTATTGGTGAGTTTTGAAGATTCGCTCTACAGTTTAGAAGAGGCGCTTTACCACCCCAAACCGGTGGTTGTTCCCCCACCCACCACCCCCCAAGATTCCACTGCCCAAGCAAGCCCTCCAGACAGCATCGCGCGCCCCGTTTCACTTCCTGATACCCTCAGTTCTGGAACGCCGAATACCAACAATCTGCAATACCACAAAGTAAAAAGCGGAGAAAACCTTAGGCAAATTGCCTTGCGCTATGGTGTGAGTATCGAACAACTCATGGAATGGAATGCCTTGCGTACTACCAACATCTATGTTGGTCAAAAGCTTACTATTTACAGTGGCCAGCAACCTGTTGTTCAACAGCAGACCACACCTGCGCCGCCGCCACCGCCTGTCAAAAAATACTATACCGTTCGGGCCGGTGACACCTTCGGAAGAATTGCCCAACGTCATAACCTCACGCAAGCCCAATTGCAAAGACTGAATCCAGGTGTGCGCATCAATAGCATTGCGGTGGGGCAGCGCATCAGAGTAAAATAATTGCCGATGCAACTTTCAGGCGTCATCATTACTTACAACGAAGAACGCAACATAAGTCGCTGTTTGGCATCGTTGCGCGACGTTTGTGATGAAATCTTAGTCCTCGACTCCTTTTCTACTGATCAAACCGAGGCCATTTGCCGCTCCTTTGGTGTCCGTTTTGAGCAGCATCCTTTTGAAGGCCATATTCAACAAAAAAATGAAGCCTTGCAACGCGCTTCGCATCCGTGGGTATTGTCTTTAGATGCCGACGAAGCTTTAAGTCCAGCGCTCAAAGAGGCAATTCTAGCGCTCAAGAAAAATGCGCCACAAGCTGGCGGTTTTTCGATGAATCGACTCACAAACTATTGTGGCAAATGGATTCATCATAGTGGCTGGTATCCAGATATGAAATTGAGGTTGGTTTATAAAGCCGATGCCTATTGGGGAGGGATCAACCCGCACGATCAACTTATGTTAAAAGGAAACGCTCTTCAGCAGCATTTGAAAGGTGATTTGCTCCACTATTCTTACTACACCAAAGAAGACCATTACAAGCAGATTGCTTATTTTTCCGAAATCGCTTCAAAGGAGTTGTTTGCCAGAAAGATAAAAACCGCAATACCCCTCATTATTCTCAAGGTGGCCGCTCAATTCATGAAATCTTATTTGTTCAAATTGGGATTCTTAGATGGCATAGCGGGCTGGCACATAGCCACACGCAGCGCCTATGCTACTTATCTTAAGTATACCTTATTAAGAAAACTTTGGCAGCATGCTTGAGCCAAAAAAAATACTGATCAGCAGAGCTGATGCGATTGGTGATGTCTGTCTGACTTTACCTGCTTGCATGGCTTTGCGCGCGAAATACCCCAATGCAGAATTGGTTTATTTGTGTAGGGCTTACACCAAAGAGGTCGTTGCCTGTTTTGAGCCTATAGATGCAGTGCTTACTTTAGAAGAACTCGATCAAGCTTCTCATTTAACACGCCTAGATTTACTTAGGAAATTTGATGTAGTGATTCATCTTTTTCCCAACAAATTGATTGCCAAATGGTGTAAAGAGGCTGGAATCAAGGTTCGGATCGGAACAGCTCACCGCTTGTTTCATTTCTTTACCTGTAATGTGCGTCCGCGCTTTACCCGGAGGCGTTCGGACCTTCACGAGGCACAGTTAAATTTCAAATTATTAGCTCCTCTTGGTATTCAATCTATTCCGAGTTTGGATCAAATGAATCGGAATTTGGCTTTTTTGCCCCATAAAATTCACGGCTTTTCTGAAATCAAAATGGATGACCAAATTATTCTATTGCATCCCAAATCAAACGGAAGCGGGGTGGAGTACCCAATTAAAAAATACATAGAACTTGCCGAATTATTGGCTCAGAAAGGCTACACAATATATTTTACCGGTACCGAAAAGGAGGGTGCGTTATTCAGAAATCAAATTCCAAAAGTTGCTCAAATTCACGATGCTACTGGCCAGTGGGATTTACTGACATTTATTGGCGTCATTGCACGTTCAAAAGCACTTGTGGCTTGCTCTACTGGCCCCTATCATTTAGCGGGCCTGACTGGTGTAAAAGCAGTTGGTCTGTTTGCTCAAAGAAAACCTATTCATCCTGGCCGTTGGGCAGCATTAGGTTTGAATGCATCGGCATTGACCTCATTTGGCATATGTACCACGTGTACAGCTGGTAAAGACTGCAAGTGTATTGAAACTATTTCCATTCAAGACATTATTCATGCGATTGAAAAATAGTTTTTGGCAACAAATCTTATTGTCTGTTTATGTCATCTGTTTTGGCGCAGGGTTATTTCAATGGGCTCATATCCATCATGATTTTGACAATCAGAACTTTACAAAAGCACTATTTCAGGGCGTGCTCATTGGGTATGTCTATTTTGGTTTTCAAACAAAGCTACATCAGGGAACAGGTTGGTTACAAAAGGTTCATTTTTTGGTGCCGATTGCACTGTATTTAATGACTTACAAAGCCGTTTTGCCTTTCCTTTGGTTTTGGACCTTATTGTTGCTGCAGTTGCTATTACTCTTGACTTACGACAACAGCAAAGTTGCCTGGAGAAGAATTCCCATCCTCAAAAATGTACTTATTGCGGCAATGTGGTTTATTCAGCTTAACCTCATTCCAGCCCTTGCTGGGTCAGCAAATTTGGCCTTCGCGCCATTTTTTATCTTCTATTTGGCACTGAGTATACAGGTTGATATCGAGGATATAGAAGAGGATGCCGGAAAAATACAGACTTTCGCAGCCCTTTTAGGTAAAGATGCCGCTTCTTACGTGGTCGTCTTTTTACTGACATTATTTTCCTTTATCATTGGTTTGCCATGGGTGTGGATCATGTTAGGTTTCTTGGTAATAAAACGCGAATTTACTTTGCCCAAGCGCAGCTATGACGCACTGCTCTTTGTTCTTGGTCTTTACTTTTTGCTCCGTTAAGTTCAAGCTTTGTATCTTTGTGCTTTCTAAAAGCAAACATGGACTACACATTCAACGCAATAGAGGCCAAATGGCGCCAACTTTGGCAAGAGCGCAACACATATAAAGTTACTGAAGACCCAAATAAACCGAAGTTCTATGTGTTGGACATGTTTCCTTACCCTTCGGGTGCGGGCTTGCATGTGGGGCATCCGCTCGGTTACATCGCTTCGGATATCTATGCGCGCTACAAGCGTTTAAAAGGCTTCAATGTATTGCACCCCATGGGCTATGATTCTTTTGGTTTACCTGCTGAACAATACGCCATTCAAACCGGTCAGCATCCGGCAATTACCACCAAAGAAAATATCGCACGTTACCGCGAGCAGTTAGACCTCATGGGCTTTAGTTTTGACTGGAGCAGAGAAGTTCGTACCTCAGAACCAGCCTATTATAAATGGACACAATGGATTTTCAAACAACTTTTCAATGCGTACTACGATACCAGTGAAAATAAAGCCAAAGCAATTGGAAATTTAGTAGCTCAATTTGAAAAGGAAGGAAATAGCCATACAACTGCATTAAACGATTGTCAAATACAATTTGATGCCGCTACTTGGAATGCTTTTTCTACTGCTCAAAAAGAGGAGGTTTTACAGCAATACCGAATGGCCTACCTTGCTGAAAGCTGGGTGAATTGGTGCCCGGCATTAGGAACAGTTTTGGCAAACGACGAAATTATAAACGGCGTTTCAGAGCGTGGCGGCCACCCCGTAGAGCAAAAGCGAATGATGCAGTGGTCTATGCGCATCAAAGCGTATGCAGAGCGCTTATTGGAAGGTTTAGACCGCATTGATTGGTCAGACGCCCTCAAAGAGCAACAACGCAACTGGATTGGCAAATCAAAAGGCGCAAGTGTACATTTTGCAGTAAAGGACAGTCACCTACAAATTGAAGTATTTACCACGCGTCCGGACACCATCTTTGGTGTGAGTTTCATGGTGCTGGCTCCGGAACACCCGTTTGTAGGGGAAATCTGTTCTGAAGCCCAACGTTCGGCTGTTGAAGTGTATCAACAGCAAGCTGCTCTTAAAACAGAGCGAGACCGCCAAGCCGATGTCAAGAATATTTCCGGTGCTTTTACTGGTGCTTATGCCATTCATCCTTTTACTGGGCAAGCCATTCCCATCTGGATTGGCGACTACGTATTGGCATCCTACGGTACAGGCGCTGTTATGGCAGTCCCTTGCGGAGACCAACGCGACTACGATTTTGCCAAGCACTTCGGGTTGCCGATCCCAAATATTTTTGCAGACATCGATATTGCTGAATCAGCTTATGCTGAAAAAGATGCCATTATTGCCAATTCCGATTTTTTAAACGGCCTTGATGTCAAAGCTGCCTCTGAAAAAGCAATTGCTGCTATTGAAAATAAAGGAATAGGTCAAGGAAAAACGAATTACCGCTTGCGCGATGCTGTTTTTTCACGTCAGCGTTATTGGGGCGAGCCTTTCCCTGTCTATTATCAGGAGGGTGTCCCTCATTTAGTCGAAGATGCAGCACTGCCGGTTACTTTGCCAGAAGTAGACGCATATTTGCCAACTGCCGATGGCGAGCCACCGCTCGCAAGAGCCTCCAAGGAGGCCTGGTCTTGTCAGCTGGGTGAGCGCATGGAATACAACACCATGCCCGGATGGGCCGGAAGTTCTTGGTATTTTTTACGCTACATGGATCCGCATAATGATGCGGCATTTGCCGACCCTACAAAGCTCGCTTACTGGAATCAAGTCGACTTATATATTGGTGGCTCAGAGCATGCTACAGGTCATTTGTTATATGCACGCTTCTGGACCAAAGTACTTTTTGACCTCGGGTTTTTACAATTCGATGAGCCATTTGCGAAGCTCATCAATCAAGGCATGATTCTCGGCAAATCCGCTATAGCCTATATCGGACCCGATCAAAAAATGTATTCTTTGGATATGCTACCCGAGCAAAAAGAGGGTTTCAGAGAAGTACGCATTCTAATCGATTTACTCCACGACGACGACAGCATTCAGCTCGACGCCTTAAAAGCATGGCAGCCGCAATACGCGCATCAAGAATTTGTGACCAATGCAGCAGGAAAGGTAATTGTAAAAAGAGAAGTCGACAAAATGTCAAAGCGTTGGTACAACGTTGTGACCCCTGATGACCTTTGTGAAAAATATGGCGCCGACACACTCCGCATGTACGAAATGTTTTTAGGTCCCCTTGAGCAAAGCAAACCATGGGACACCAAGGGAATTACCGGTGTACATGGGTTTTTAAAGAAATATTGGCGTTTGTTTCATATGGCCGGCCACTTTGAAGTGACCGATCAAGATCCTCGTCCCGAAGCCCTTAAAACACTACACAAAACGATTAAAAAACTCACCGATGACCTCGATCGTTTCTCTTTCAATACAGGGGTTTCTAGCTTCATGATTTGTGTCAACGAACTCACGGATCAAAAGTGTAACAACCGCTATATTCTAGAACAATTGACCATCTTAATGGCGCCTTATGCACCGCATATTTGCGAGGAAATTTGGTCGCAGTTGCGCCCTGGAACAAGCAGTATTTTCGACGCTTCGTATCCTGTTTTTGACGCGCGTTATTTGCAAGAGTCAAGTTTTGATTACCCCGTTTCTTTTAACGGAAAAATGCGCTTTAAAGTAAATCTAGACTTGGCATTGTCTGTTGCAGAAGTAGAACAAGAGATAATCGCTAGACCAGAGACCCAAAAATGGTTAGAGGGAAAAACACCTAAAAAGGTGATCGTGGTACACGGTAAAATTGTAAATATTGTCCTTTAGGAATGTGCAGCGTTTTATTTAAAAAGCGCCAACAAACTGCCTGAATTTTTAACCTCTGTAATGAGACCTTGCAGCGCTTCGCTGTGCGTATGAATTTGTGCACCACCCGCTAGCAGTCTGACCTCTGGCGCATCGTTGGCAAGCTGCTTAAAATACCCTACAATGAAATGCTGATCTACTGCGGTTAACCAGCTGCTCAATACAACAGTTGGTTTGAGACGCTCAATGCAGTCCACAAGGGAATCGTAAGGAAGGCTTTGGCCAAGGTAATAAGTACAATAACCCTTTGATCGGAGTAAATATTGGTAGAATAGAAGTCCGATTTCATGCCAGTCGTGTTCAGGTAAAAAGAGCAGAACGCTTTCGTTATTTCTAGGTGGTATTGGTAACTTATCGATTTCGGTAATGACCTTTTGTCTGATCAGGTTTGAAATGAAATGTTCTTGCGCTGCTGTAATGCTATTCACCAACCACATGACGCCGATTCGATCGAGAAAAGGGATGAGGTTTTCAGCAAATGTGGCCTCAAGGCCCTTATTTGCAATGAGGTCATTGAGTGTATTGCGGAAGAGTTGTTCGTCGAGTTCTAGTAATGCCAAAATGAGTTTCTCTTCTGCATTATCAATAGAGGAGTTGAGTCTTATTTCTGCAACCATGTCGTGGATGGCGTTCATGCCCATGGTGGCAATCTTCGAAATTTTAACCCCTTTTTTATTGAGTAAACTTACATTGAGCAAGAAAGATAAATCGGCATCGGTGTAGGTCCGTATTTTGGTATCGGTTCTTTCCGGGATGAGCATGCCATAGCGCTTTTCCCATATGCGGATGGTATGCGCTTTGATACCCGTTAGGGTTTCGATGTCTTTGATTTTATATTCTGCCATGGCTGTTGTAGTCCTTGCCTAACAACCTTGCTTCTAGATTGTTCACAAGGCTGCAAAAATAAAAGTTTCCCGTAACTTTGCAAGATGCAAATTAAAACTGCCGAATTTATTATTTCAAACACCGAAGTCAGTAAATGCCCCTCAGATGGCAAAGCTGAATTCGCGTTCATTGGCAGGTCCAATGTTGGTAAGTCATCCTTGATCAATATGCTGACCGCCAAAAAAGGCCTTGCCAAAACTTCTGGAACACCTGGAAAAACCCAGCTCATTAATCATTTTCTGATCAACGAGCACTGGTATTTAGTAGACTTACCCGGATACGGCTATGCCAAAGTAAGTCGGTCGCAGCGCAGTTCTTTTGAGCGTTTTATCGCGGACTACCTTACCAAGCGCGAGACACTTTACAACATTTTTGTACTTTTAGATGCCCGTTTAGAACCGCAGAAAATTGACCTTGAATTCATGAATTGGTGCGGCCAAAAAGGCTTGCCATTTTCTATGGTATTCACAAAAATAGACAAGCTTTCCAGTACGGCACTACAAAAGAATATGGCGAAATACAAAAAAGAAATGCTCAAGTATTGGGCAGAAATGCCGCCTGTTTTTACCACTTCTAGTGAATCTGGTTTTGGCAAAGAGCCACTGCTGAATTATATTGAGCAAATCTTGGCATAACACAACAACCAAGGCTTGAATTTTCCTGCCGAATTCCTTATTTTTGCCCAAAAGTATACGCATTATGGGAAGAGCATTCGAATACCGCAGAGCAGCTAAAGAAAAACGTTGGGACAAAATGTCCAAAATGTTTCCAAAACTCGGCAAGGCCATTACCATGGCTGCCAAAGAGGGCGGAATGGACCCAACTACCAACGCAAAGCTGCGTACCGCTATTCAAAATGCCAAATCCGAGAACATGCCCAAAGACAATATCGAGTCCGCCATTAAGCGCGCCGCTCAAAAAGATATTGCATCTTTCACCGAGGTCAACTACGAAGGCAAAGGCCCTCATGGCGTTTTAGTCTACGTGGAGTGTGCCACCGACAATCCTACGCGCACAGTTGCAAATGTCAAGTCGTATTTCAACAAAGCCGGCGGCGCGGTTGTTCCCAATGGATCCATGGAATTCATGTTTGCACGCAAAAGTGTATTTGAAATTGTCCGCACACCAGAAATGGACCCAGAGATGCTAGAGCTCGAACTCATCGACGCGGGTTGTGAAGAAATTGAGATCGAAGCGGAGCAAATCACTGTTTACGGTGACTACACCGCCTTTGGAACACTTGCCAAGGCCCTCGAAGACATGCAAATCGAGGTTCAAAAATCGAGCCTAAAGCGCATTCCAACTAGCCCTGTTGAGTTCACCGAAGAACAACTCGTTGATATCGAAAAAATGCTCGACAAAATCGAGGATGACGACGACATCCAGCAGGTCTTCACCAATATTGCATAAATTACACACTAAAAACGCATTTTTTGCGTTATAACGCCTTTCAACATTCATGCGTACAAGCCTTTACTTCATCCTGACATCGCTGCTGCTCTTCTTGTCATGGGCTTGTTCTACTGAAAACAATACGCCGCTCAACCGCTTTTATCACCAAACGACTGCCAAGTACAACGGCCATTTCAACGCCAAAGAACTTTTGCGCGTCTCTTTAAAAACCTACCAAGACGGCCGTAAAGAAGACTTTTACGTTATCCTACCTGTTTATCCAGTTCCCAACGAAAAAGAGGTGAAAGGTATGCTACCGGCTATTGATACCGCCGTAGTCAAGTGCGCTAAAGTGATCCTCAATCATAGTATGCCAACCGCTGAGAATATGTTCTACAAAACGGTGGAATACAACAAATGGATCGATGAAAACTGGCTCACCGTTGGCGAAGCTTATTTTTACCGCCGTGATTACCAAAAAGCACTCGATAATTTTCAGTTTGTGAAGCGCTTTTTTGATAAAGACCCGAGTGCCTATGTAGCCAGTTTGTGGATTGCGCGAATTCAAATAGAGCAGCGTAAATACGCCGACGCAAAGCTTATTTTGGATGCCCTCAACGAACGCGCCGAAATCCAAAACGATAAAGCACTTACGGATTACATTCCATTTCTACGCAACAAAAACCCTGAGGCAGGGCCGCCGATGTCTAAGCAGTTGCAGTTTGAAATTCACCGTGCCTTTGCAGATTTAGCACTGCGTCGCAAAGAATACGATGTTGCTGCAAAAGGGCTAGAAATGGCTATTTCTAAATGCAACAATGCCAAAGAACGCGCACGTTTGCATTACATTTTAGCGCAGGTCAATCAGCAACTCAACAAAATGCCCGAAGCAGCTTTCCATTATGGCAAAGCCTACAAAGCTGCCGCCGCCCCAGAAATTGCTTTTAATGCCCGCTTGAACCGCGCAATTGTCAGTGGTGATGACCGCCTCATGGCCGATTTACAGAAAATGCTTCGCGATGCGAAAAATGCCACCTTCAAGGACCAAATATATTACGCAATGGCGCTTATGGAACTGAGCAAAGGCAACAAACCATTGGCGAAGTCTCACCTGACCTCATCTGCGTTTTATTCCAATAACAACAAACGTCAGCGCGCGCAATCTTACGAGAAGCTCGGGGATCTCTCTTTTACAGAGAAAAACTTTGTCGCCGCCCAAAAATACTATGACTCGAGTTCCAGATTTATTACTGATGATTATCCTAATGGTGAACAAATAAAAAGTAAGGCTACCAAACTTGCAGACTTAGTCAAAGCCATTGAGATTGCTCAGTTTGAAGACTCTGTGCAAAAGATTGCAGCGCTTTCTGAAAAAGACCGCGAAGATTTCCTCAAAGAAACCCTCAAGCAAATCAAGCGCGACGAACAACGACGCAAAGAATTAGAGGCTGCCAAATTATTGGCTTTGCAACAAAGCCAGCCTACCAATACCAACGCGAATGCCAACAAATTTGTTTTTAACAATCCGAAGCTCCGCGAAGATGGTTACAACGAATTCCGTAAAAATTGGGGCCTTCGTGAAAATACCGATGATTGGCGTCGCAGTGAGCGCATTGTTTTGAACGCCAATATTGATGTAAAGGATCAGGATAGCGCCCAAGCCCAGACCACCGCTCAAAATAAAGATTCGCTCTCGATTGAATCTTTACTAAAAAACATTCCACTCACACCAGAAGCCCTTAAAGCTTCTCAAGAACGTTTATTAGAGGCACTTTATACATCAGGTGTTTTGTATAAAGAAATTCTAAACGAGACAGAACTCGCAGCCGCCCAATTTGCAGCTATTTTAGATAAAAACCTAGATCACCCTACAGACCTGTCCGCAGCATTTCAGCTTTATAAAATTTATGAAGGCAATGCAAAGGCAGATGAATACAAGCAATATATTTTGCGCAAATATCCGAGTTCCGATGCCGCCAAATATTTCAAAGATCCAGATTTCTACGCCAAACAAAAGCTCAGTGCTCAAAAAGACCAAGAGGCATATTTGGCGCTCGTCAAAAAATATGAGCAGGGCTATTTTGCGCAGGTTCAAAGCGCCACACAACTCGTTATTGACCAAGACCCTTCCAATGCATACCGCGCTGAATATTTGTTGTTAAATGCGTTGGCTTTTGGTCAGCAGACGTCGAATAAAAAAGAACTTATTCCTTTGTTACAACGCATCATCGATGAAAAGCCAAAATCAGATCAAGCTGTACGTGCCAAAGAAATGTTGGAGATCATTCAAAAAGGCTATTCTAAGTTTGACGTTACAAAACCAAGCCAAGAAAAATCTATTTTTGTGGACGTGCCAAATGCAACGCAATTCGTTATTATTCTGCTCGACGAAGACGAAGATGCAGACGATGCCAGAACCACGATATCGAATTTCTCAGCTAAAGCGTTCAAAACCACAAAAGTGAAAGCAAGTGTCAAAACGACGTTGAACGAGACCAATTTTATACTTATTTCAGAATTTCCTACTGCTAAGATCGCATGGGATTATCTCAATGCCTATAAGGCCGGAGCTGAGTTTTTGGATGATTACCAAAACAATAAAATCTACATTATCAACCAAGAAAATTTGAAAAAGTTGATAGAAACGTCGAAATTTGAAGAATATAAAGGATTTTTCATCGACAATTACTAAGCAACATGCTAAGAAAAGACATCTTCGGGAGCTCACAACAACCCGACAACACAGACCGAATCAATCGCATTATTGCAGGTACAGAAATCAACGGTGACCTCACTTCAGATAGCAATATTTTACTTGAAGGCGAAGTCAATGGCAATGTGTCCTGTGCAGGCCGAGTTATTGTTGGCACATCGGGTAAAATCAATGGAAATCTCGTCTGTGTCAATGCCGAAATCGATGGCGCCATGGACGGCCAGTTAATGGTCGAGAATCTTTTGGTTTTGCGTTCTACAGCACGCATCAAAGGCGATATCCAAACCATGAAATTACACATCGAAGAAGGCGCATTTTTTGAGGGTGCTTGTGTCATGCGTGCCGGCTTGAGCACGCCTAAACTGGATGCAGAGGCTGCATTCAATGACTAAACCTTCGTCTAATTCATATTTAAAGCTCAGTTCCGCGGCTATTCAAATGGCCGCAGTTATTGGCGGATGCACGTGGCTTGGCCTGTTCCTCGATCAGCATTTTTATACTGATTCATTATGGACTGTCATCTTAGCGCTTGTCGGCGTAGGAATTGGCCTTTACTTGATAATCAAAGAAGTTCAACAACTCAATCGTGAAAACTAGTTCTCGAAAGCGCATTAACGCTGGGTCTTATTTGGCAACGCTCAGTTCCGTTCATTTTGTATTTATCATATTGCAATTGAGTACTGTTTTTAAACTGCCTTTTGGTCAAATGTTGGCAGTGCAACTGACCTCCGCACTATTAGTGCTTATTTCTGCAGGTATCTTATTCATTAAAAACAACAACGACCCTGCCGCTCAGACCTTTCGCTTTCTCATTGTAAGTGTAACACAATTACTCGGTTACTTATCGGCCAGTTTGGCACTTATTTACACGGACCAATCAACCGAACTTGTTCTTTATTTGTTGGGATTGGCTTTAAGTGTCTTGATACTGCAGACGAGTTACTTGGTGCGTCGCCTAAAATGATCGTACAAATTTGAGGAGCAATTGAGCCAGTGGTTCAAAAGCTGCATAGCTTAATTCTTCTGCGCGGTCTTCGATATCGTGGTAGTGTTTATTTGGCCCCATGGTGTAGACAAAGAAAGCGGGCACCCCTTTTTCTGTAAAGAAATAATGATCTGAATTTGCAGCAGGACCTCTTGATTTAACCTGAGCAATATACTTCCCATCTTCGTTCATTGCCTTTAATTGTTGAAATTCTTTATCAAATAAGGTGGCATTGACAACCGTAATTCCTTCTTCACCGCTTCCCATGATGTCGGTATTTAATAAAAAGCGGATCTGTTTTAAGTCAAATAGTGGGTGTTCAACATAATAATGCGAGCCTACAAGACCTGCTTCTTCGGCTCCAAAAGCAATAAAAACATAATTGAAATTTGGATCGCGCTTTAGGCTCAGCTCTTGGGCAAGATAAAGAAGCATCCCTACGCCAGATGCATTGTCGTTGGCGCCAGGAAAATAGGTGTCTCGCCCCATTTTACCCAGATGATCGTAGTGTGCGGTAATGACGATATATGGCTTCTTCTTGGCATTTTGAGCAGCAGGCAAGTAGCCGATTACATTATTAGCGGTAAACTTGTCAATGAAGTTACTTTCCACCTCAATAAAGGCCTTTTGTGCTTTGTTCTTGCAAGCGCTTATTAGGACTTGAAAAGCAGGGTAGGGGCTCGCAGTTTGGCTCACGGACCACGTTAGTTTTTTATCGGTGAGTTCTATTGTTGCTGCAAATTGCTTGAGTTCTTGAAGCCTAGCTAGCATAATTTTATTGGTGTCGCCGCCGAATCCTGAAGTTTGAACCACCAAAATGCGGTCTTTTGGACAGGGTTTAAATGCATTAATGCTACGATAAAGTGTTGCGGTATTGCAATAAACAAGTTGGTATTCTTGGGGCTGAACACCGGCTGAAGAGGGTTCAACAAGATAATCTACACCGGGTTGAAGGGTATCATTTCCCAGCACAAAAGTACATGCACCGGGAAAGGTTTGAACGGATAAAGTAAAGGGTTGTAAAAACTTCTTTTTAAACGGCTGAAGTCCCATTTTTTGAAATGCTGCAGCAATCAGGTTTGCAGCTTTTGTGGAACCTTCATCTACATAGCCTCGGCCAGCAAATTCTGGAGAACACAGCTTAGAGATGGTTTCTCTGTACGGGTATTGTTGTCCTAGGCTTGAAAAAAGCTGTAGGCAAAAAAACAGACTAAGCGCCAGCCGCATGGCGACGACAAATTTTAAAAATGAAATCTTCGACAATCTCAGACTCGGTGTCCCAATTAAAGGTTTGTGCCAATTCGGCAAGCATGTTGCGGGCAGCATCCATGGAGGCCAATTGGTCAAGTTGTTTGATATTGTTCGAGAAGTCGTCAGAAGAACCATCGAACAACTCATTGATAAATTGTAGTTTTTCGTTGAGTGTAAAAGCCCCAATAAGACTGTCTAATGGGTATACACTGCGGTTATCGCGGATGTTGGCTTCCATTTCGGCCATCCAGATTGGTTGGTCATTGGAAAACTGAGGCTCCCAAGGCTGCGCGGGCGCTTCGATAACCGGTTCATCTTCGATAACCGGTTCATCTTCGAAAACAGCTTCTGCTAGTTCTTCTTCTTCTTGATGCGCGTCTTGTTCCATATTTGCCTCCGTATCGTCTTCAATTACCTCTTCTTCCAAATCTTCCTCAATTATTTCCTCTTCTTCAATTATGTCATCTTCGATTTCTTCTACGGAATCTTCCACAAGATCTTCAACAACTTCGTCTTCTCCACTTGCAAATGTGACTTCAAATTCCGGTTCAGGGCTTGGATCGGTCAATGCGCCAAATAAATCTATGGGGGTTTCGATTTCAGGTTGGCGAAGACTTGCAGAAATTACGGGTTCGTTGACTCCTAAAACGTTGGTTTCATATATTTTGTAACGCAAAATAATAAGCCTTTCATAGAGCTCTTTGGCGTCCTCAACTAATAATTCCATATCTTCAGGACTCAAATGGCCTGACTCAAGTTTGTCAACACCATTTTGTAGGTGTCCGAGAATTGTTTTGATCATTAGGGAAGGACTTTTTTCTGACATTGCTGATAACTTATTAATTTCGTGCAAGCGGGCGCTCTTTGAGCAACCGAATCAAAATTAGAAAACA
>JBJTNX010000098.1:0-6551 GCA_046074325.1 Sphingomonadales bacterium | reverse complement strand
CTTGCGCCCATGTAAATAACGGCAAGCAAACAAGAAAAAGGGCGTAAATCGTTGTTGGCAAGTACATTAACGGCATGGGCCAGGTACGCCAATTGAAATAAATACGCAGTTGTCTCCACCACATGTTGCGAAAATCGAATTATTTAGCGCATTTGACAAATTATATTAGCCAACTCAAGCCTGAATGCTTGCGTTTTTCGCAACTCATTTCAATATATATTTGTACTGCTCATTGCTTATATCTTTTTTCACAACGATGTATAAGACCCTTCTTTTTCTTGTTTGCTTGCCGTTATTTACATGGGCGCAAGTTTCAACGGACTCTTTGGTAAGACCCAAAAAATTCATGGGCTTTGCACCGCTTTCCGATACAATTTCTAAGGATAAAAGCGGGGTTTTTGTTTTGCCACTTTTGTATTATACGCCTGATACCCGCTGGGCAGCAGGCGCGGCAGGTGTCTATTATTTTAAAGTGAAGCCATCCATCAATAAAGACACCCATCCACGCGTTTCTTACATTCAGTTTTTAGCAGATTATACCCAGAACAAACAACTGGATACCTGGGCTTCTTGGCATGTCTTTACCCGAGACGAAAATTTTCTCTTGAAAGGTGATTTTCGATTCAGGGATTTTCCAGACCGTTTTTACGGACTCGGTAACAATTCGCAACTTGCTAAAAAAGAACAATACAGCTACCAGCTTTTTGTGCTCAAATCGCTGCAGTTGAAAAAAATCAAACCTGGTTTTTTTGTGGGGTTTGATTACGAATTGGAGTACGAATACAATTTCAAATACACCGACAACGGTCTCCTAGGGAATGGTTCTATTACAGGTTTCAACGGAGGCGTCGGCTCAGCGCTTGGCTTGGTATCCATACTTGATACCCGAGACAATATCATCAATCCGTACAAGGGGCGTTATGCAGAATTTTCGACCTATTTTTTCTCGCCGCTTCTTAAAAGTACGTTTGCATTTCAGACCGTTAACGCCAGTTACCAACAGTACTGGCAATTGAAGCCCAAACATATTTTAGCCTGGCAAACCAAAGCGCGTTTGTCTTTTGGCGAGGTACCTTTTTTAGATATGTCAACATTAGGTAACGACGATATCTTGCGAGGCTATCCTAAAAACCGCTTTCGTGACCATCATTTTTTGGCAACACAGGTGGAATATCGGTTTCCGTTGTTTTGGCGCTTTGGGGGTGTTGCTTTTGCAGGGGCTGGAGACGTGTTTGGCCCGCATTCAGTGCTCAGCATAAGCAGTTTAAAATACTCAATTGGCACAGGTCTTCGTTTTGTGGTAGATCCGGCCGAAAGACTGAATATCCGCTTAGATTATGGCTATGGGCGCGAAGGCGGTTATTTTTATTTTGTGGTCGGAGAGGCTTTTTGATTAGTCTTGTGTTTGCAAATAAGCCTGTACCACCTTGAGTTCATCCCAGGTGACTTTAGCGCCTAGTTTTTCTTTGAGCGGCCCTAAGGAGGTTTCGTTGTAGTCTTCAAAATGCGATTGGAGTTCCTCAATACGCGCTTGGCTCATGATGTCTGTGAGCGCGATTTGTTGCGCTTTGATCAGGACCACAAAATGATTGTAAATGGTTTGTTTTGAAACTTGTCTTTCTTTAGCGATGGCCTCTACGCTATAGCCGTCTTGCAACAGTTCGAGCGTGCGTTCATAGGTAGATTTCTTCTCTTTTTGAACAGTCTTTTTTGTTTTTTTATCAAAAACGTTTGTAAAATCTGCCTGTGGTTCGTCGAGTAAGGTAGGCACTCGTTGAAGTTGTTGTTGGAGTGCGGCAATTTTATTGGCCTTGTAACTATTGATTTCTGTATTCCAAATCGTTTTTTTTTGAGAGCGCTTGGCCCGAAGCGCTGTTTTCGATGAGGATCCGCGCTTTTTTGAGCTGCAAGATGGTCTCCGTGAGCAGGGCATCTAGTTCGATGAGTTCGTCTGCGTATTGTTTGGTTTTACGGACTTTAACGAGCTCGGCAATTTTGGTCATGTTGGCCGTAAGGACACCGTCCAAGATTGGAAAAAAATAGTGGTAAGCTGCTTGCACGCGTTCATGAAGAAAAGCCAAGCTCAGTTGCGGTGAATGCAATAGTTGCTCGAGTTGTCTACAGAATTTATCGGCAGGTTCTTTAGCTGCTTGAATGGCTTGGTTGTGCAATGAAAGCCAGGCTTTGTTTTTTCCTTTTTCTGTTTTTGGCCCTACCAGCTGGTAGCTTGCTGCGTGTATGCCCCATTTGGAAGTCAATTCATAAAAATCGAAAGCTTTTTGAACGCTTTGAATAAAGAAGTGAAGCGTTTGCTTTTCCAAGAGTGGCGCCAATTGATCTTCTTGGGTTTTGTGCTCGCTAAAAGCAACGACCTGTTGGTCATTACTGAGGCCGTTCATGCGCATCGGACGCAGCAATACCAGGCCATCGAGCGTGCGCAAACGCGATAATGCGACGTATGCTTGCCCGGGCGCAAAGACATCTGCTACATCTAAAATAGCTTTATCAAAAGTGAGGCCTTGGCTTTTGTGAACGGTGATGGCCCAGGCTAATTTGAGTGGATACTGCACAAAAGTACCCAGTGATTCTTCTTCGATTTCTCCGGTATTGGCATTGAGCACATACCTGATGTTGCGCCATTCGTATTTTTCTACTGTGATTGTTTTGCGCTCGGCGGCAAAGTGTACGGTTATTTCTTGGTCACTGAGGCTTTTAATGAGACCCATTTTGCCGTTATAGAATTGCTTCTCCATAGAAATGTCGTTTTTAACGAACATGACTTGGGCTCCTATCTTTAGTTCGAGGACCTCTTCAAGCGGAAACATATGTTTGGGAAAATCTCCATTGATTTCAGCGCTATACTTTTTGGCGTTTCCGACTAAAGTCCTTAACGCTTTGGCGTTGATGTCGTCTGCTTTGTTGTTGTGGGTGGTGAGCGTAATGTAGCCGTCGTGCTGACTGGCCTCAAAATCTGGCCTCACATACCGATTGAGCATTTGGACATCAGCGTCAGTGATTTGGTTGTTACGGAGATTGTTGAGTACCTCGATAAATGAAGCGTCTTGTTGTCTGTAGATGGTAGTGAGTTCGATATAGAGCGGCATGGCTTCTTGTAAAACCTGTGCGTGAAAAAAGAAAATACCGTTGTAATATTGCCGCAAGACTTGCCATTCTTCTTGCTTGACAACCGGCGGAAGTTGTAACAAATCTCCGATAAACAGTACTTGTAAGCCACCAAATGGTGCATTGGAACGACGCACGTTGCGTAGGGTCCAGTCCATTGCATCTAATAGGTCTGCACGCAGCATACTGACTTCATCTATGATGAGTAGGTCGATATTTCGGATCAGTTGGATCCGCGTTTTATTCATGGTAAAGTGCCGCCTGAGACTGTCTTTGTTCTCGAATTTAACGGCGTCAGAAAAATTGGGTTGAACCCCAAACGCCGGAATAAAGCTGGCAAAGGGTAGTTGAAAAAACGAGTGGATCGTGACTCCGCTGGCATTAAGCGCAGCTATTCCCGTTGGCGCAACAATGGCTACGTTTTTATGGGTAGTCTCCTTGATCTTGCGCAGAAGCGTTGTTTTGCCTGTTCCTGCCTTTCCCGTTAAAAAAATGGACTGATTGGTTTGATTGATAAACTGTTCTACAAATTGAGTGAGCTGATTTTCGGAGGACGCAGATGGGATGCTTTTCATGTCAGACTAAGTTAGTCAAAATGCGTCAAATAAAAGCCTTCTCGAGAAATATGATCAAGTCATAAAAAATGGTAATTCACAGGCAAAAAGTCTTTAATAAATGCAGCTCATTGTTTCATTTTTAAAATTGATACTTTCGTCAGGATAACCTACGACATGAAAAAAAAACTATTTCGCTCTACCCTTATTGTTTTGTTATTGATTGCAGTTGGTAGTTTGATTTATATACTGCTCAATGCACCAAAAAACACCAAGAATTTTACACTAGATGCCATGCAATTCGAGTATGTAGGGCCTTTGTTTCAGGGCTCGAATCCAGCTCAATACGTGGCTAAAATCAACTTAAAGGACATCCTCGGTTCAGAATACAAACCCGGAATTAAGATCAAAGAAGCGGTCCTAAAAGGCGCAAGTGTAACTTGCGTAGATCCGGCTACTTTCAAACATATTAACGCTTTGGTACTCAGTTTTGCAGCAGATAATCCCGATTTGGCCATGCAAGAATTAGCCGTGCTGAATCCGATCAAGCCGGGCCTTAAGTCGGTTCAATTGAAGCCTTCCAAAGAAGCAGATGCCACTGGGTTTTTTGGTGAAAAACAAGTTTACGTCGTTCTCGATGCTTCTTTTATAGAAGATGTCAATGCAAATGTAACGCTCAAAGGTTCTTTTGAATTTGAATTGAAATACTAAGCCATTAGGCTTACCTAACACAAAATAATAAACGCTATATCATGAAAAAGTTATCTATTATCCTCGCAGTGTCATTTGTCGCACTCTTGATTTGGTCATTTGCACCGACCAACACCGGAGGTGATCGCCTCATCGGGGTTTGGGAACCAAGTAACGGCCGCGCGCGCGTCAAAATTGAAAAAATAGGTGCCAAGTACTACGGTAAAATTGTTTGGTTGAAAGAACCAATCGATCCGGTCACAAAAAAGCCAAAAACCGATAAAAACAACCCTGATCCAGATTTACAAAAAGTGCCCTTGATGGGCTATCGAATGCTCAAAGACTTTGTTTACAAAGGCAACGATGAGTGGGCAGACGGCACTATTTACGATGCCCTTAATGGCAGCACGTATTCTTGTGTGATCAAAATGTCCAATGAAAATACGCTCAATATCCGTGGTTATATTGGTGTATCGGCACTGGGTAGAACAGATGTTTGGAAACGTTTAGTTGTTAAAAAATAGCCTTATGTTTTCAAGCGCCAAGTTTGTACCATTTGCCTTCGTATTCACGACAATTGGTTCTCTAATTACAAGTTGGGCTCAAGTCCCGCAAAGCACAGACACCACTGTCGTAGAAGAAGATTACAGCCTCTACGACAACGTGGAGTACTCAGCAGAGGGCGCAAAGCGTTTTTGTAGTCCAAAAATCGAGGGCTTGAGTCCTGCCAAATTAATCAGTATTGGTTACGATTACCAATTGGGCTACGATATGTCTGCCGATACCCTCAATTCAATCCAGACTGGCCCTGGTGGTTTCAATCTCGGGCCTCAAGATGCACGGGTGCTCAGTTCTCACGGACTGCGTTTGGGTTTCAATATTCCTGTGATTTCGAAGACCAATTTGGTTTGGCAACTCGGTGCCAATTACTGGGAGCAGCGCTACAATTTTGCCGATGAAGCTTCGTTGTCCAATCCGATGCTTAAATCGTTGAGCGCTTATGGCCTCAAAACCGCAGGGATCAGCACGACCTTATTTAAGCCACTCGACGACAAACAGTTTATCTTGTTTCAAGGATCTGCAGACTACAGTGGCAATTACACCCTCAAAGACATGATGCCGCTCAATTACTTAAAGTATTCTGCGGCGCTTATTTACGGTAAGCGCCCTACAGAGCTCAAGCAATGGGGAGTGGGGGTGGCCCGCACCTACAGGGTCGGTGAAATCAATTACATTCCGGTTGTGCTTTTCAACATGACCGACGTACAAAACAAATGGGGAACGGAAATTTTGTTTCCAGCGCGTGCGCATGTCCGAAGAACCATCAACAGCCGAAATATGTTGTTTGCAGGCTACGAACTCGAAGGGCAAAGCTACCGCATGTGGAATACCTCAAGCACAGACGCTTATCAAATGCGCGACGACGAACTCGAAATCAGAAGAGGAGAAATCAGATTGCGCATGGTATATGAGTTCTCTTTGAAAGAATTCATCTGGATGTCTGTTCAAGCAGGCTACCGCATCAATTACCGTTTCGATATGGACCGTCTTATCGGCGGCGAAGAAAACTACCGCGCATTTGGTCTCATCGATGGCACACCACCTTACGTCATGATCAATAACCTCACCAATCCGCTGTACTTTAATGTGAGCATTAATTTGGTGAGCCCGTGATGCAATTGTATAAATGGCATTGCGATTGATACAATTATTTACAGCTTATCCATAAAAAAAGCGCAATGAAGGTCAGTTCATTGCGCTATTCTCTTTGTGGAGTCGGAGGGGTTCGAACCCTCGTCCAAACGACGAGTTTTCAAGCTTTCTACATGCTTAGTTCGTGGTTCGTTTTCGATATGCGGCCGGACAAGAACACCCAACGCGCATACTTAGGTTTTTTAGTTTCATGTTGCGGTAAAACCATTGGCAACACTAACCCTATGGGATGAACTCCTGAACGATGAACCGAAAGGGTGGCAGTTCATCAGAAGTACTTGTCTGGCCTACTGTGCTTCAGCCTGATTAAGCCAACTAACATTCCGTTAATTAAGCAGCAAGTGCGTATGACGTGTTGTCATTTATTGTTCGTAGCATTTGATTTAAGAGGAACACTACAAGCCTCTGCATGCTGACACCTGACTACCGCTATCGCTGTCAAATCCAATGTCGACCCCAAAGAACGTAGGT
>JBJTNX010000097.1:0-4039 GCA_046074325.1 Sphingomonadales bacterium | reverse complement strand
GAACGCAGCTTTCACAATTGCTCGATGATTTAGAGAAAAACATCAAGGCGGGCAAAATGACGCCCCAAGACAAAACAGAGCTCAAACTCAACATCGGTAAAATTCCGCAGATCTTATTGGACAACACCGATCGCAACCGTACCTCACCATTTGCTTTCACAGGTAATAAATTTGAATTCCGTGCGGTGGGCTCAGCGGCCAACTGTGGTTCGGCCATGATTGTCCTCAATACCATTATGGCCAAGCAACTGCGCCTTTTCAAAATTGCCGTAGATAAGCGCATAGAGAAAGGTGAAGGCAAAGACGAAGCCATCCTCAAAGAATTGCAAGTGCTCATTAAAGCATCTAAGAAAATTCGTTTTGAAGGCAATGGCTATGGCGACGAATGGGTCAAGGAAGCTGAAAAACGCGGTCTTTCCAACCTCAAAGATACTCCGCGTGCGCTACAAGTATGGCACAATAAAAAAGTGGAGCAATTGTTCAACGAGATGGAAGTACTGACGCCAAGAGAACTCGAAGCGCGTGCAGAAATTGAATTTGAAAACTACATTCTCAAAATTCAAATTGAGTCTCGCCTCATGGGAGACCTCGTTCAAAACTACTTCATTCCTGCGGCCGTTGAGTACCAAAACAAACTCATTCAAAACGTTCAGGGCCTTATCAGTGTATTAGGTGACAAAGCGGGCAGAAGCGCTGCCAAGGCACAAATTGAATTACTCGAAAAAGTGTCTTTACATATCAATAAAATGAAAGAAGCTTCTGACGCGATGTTAGCGCAGCGCAAGGTGGCCAATAAAATTGAGCGTGCCGAGCAAAAAGCCATTGCTTACTGCGATCAAGTGAAGGTTCATTTTGATGAAATCCGTTACCATGCAGACAAATTAGAATTGCTCGTCGAAGACGAACTATGGCCTTTGCCGAAATTCAGAGAACTGCTCTTTATTCGATAGATAGGTTTAGTAATACTGAGTGGAGAAGCCCCGTTGTTCGCAGCGGGGTTTTTTATTATTCAAGGGCGGTGCCGAGTAGCTTCAGGAATTCACCAGCTGCGAAGTAGGTAGGTTTGAGTTCCCAACGAATCGTTTGTTTTGCTGTAGCTACTTTGGAGGTCCGTGCTGAGAAATCGGAAATGCCTCTATAAATCGGAAAGAGTTCCAAAACTGCTGCTGCCCAGCCCGCGTTCTCTAATTTTGTGAGTAGGGTGGGGTCGCCACTAAAAACAATAGGAGAGGACACTTCTTGTTTGTCAATTGAGCCATTGCGAATGTGTTTTTTTGGACTACTACAGATAAAAAGCTGGTTTTTACCTTCGGGTTTAATAGCATAAACGGCATCATTGACCCTAACAAAATTAGCGTGCCAGTCCCAATCGGGAAAAACACCCCTTGCTCGTTTCACAAATTCCCGAGCCTGGTGCCACTTTTCAAAACTTATGAGTGCCTCAAATTCCAAAGCAAGCGCTTGTTTGGTATTCAGTTTGGCACCGTAATAATTGATAGAACATGCATTGATGTTCTCAAAGAAGCGGTATTCGGCAGGTAGGTTGCTAAAGGCAATGGGGCAACTCACATGAAAACCTTTTGGGTTTAATATGGTTTTGGCATCCTGCACTTCCTGAGGTAATTCTAATTGAAAGGCGTGTTCTTCCCAACGCAGCGTGTAGGTTTGGCCGCGTAATTCAAAATGATGTGCCCGTGCCTCGAAGGTTTGTTTTTTAAACTGCAAGTTTTGACACATTTTGGCAAATGTTGATTTTTCCTCGGGCGTAAGTTCATTTGTGAACACGAACAGTCCTTGATCTACGCCAAAATAAGTCCCTGAAAGCCAGCCGCGTTGAGGAGTGGATCCAGGAATAAAAAAGAAGGAAAGTTGTTGGCCCGGTTGGTCAACAAGGTAATAGGCGACGGCACCTTTTAAATCGAATTCAAAAGAGGAAAGGATGTTATCGGGTTTACTTTTAAATTGCTGTGCAAAACGCTTGAGGGTTTCTTGGACCGCCGGGTCTTGCGATTCAAGTTGTTGCTCTAGTACCCAACTTTGCACAACTTGGAGCGGAATCAAGGCAATTTGTAAGACTTGCCCCTTGAAAACAGGTATTTGCGCAGTCTGTGTTTTTTGAAGATTTAAAAATGGCAGTAAGGCGTAACTTGCATAGAGTACAAGTATGACAAGCAAACCGATGAGACCTTCTTTGATGCGCTTCACGGTGTAAAGATAAATGAAAGATGAATTGTTTATCTTTAAGCCATGAAGTTCGTTGCAAAATTTATTTTTTGGTTAATCGGCTGGAAAATCGATCCGAATCCGCCGGCTGGTATCAGCAAATGCGTGGTTGCTGTGGGCCCACACACCTCTAACTGGGATTTTATTTTAGGCCGCTTGGCTTTTTATCAGTACGGGGTCAAAGGGCGCTACCTCATGAAAAAAGAGCTTTTCTGGGGGCCATTGGGTTGGTTTTTGAAAGCCATTGGCGGCATTCCGGTAGACCGAAGCAAGAAAAACAACCTCACCGATACAGCCGTACGCTATTTCGAAGAAAATGAAACCATGTACATGGTATTTTCGCCGGAAGGCACACGCAGTTACAATCCGAATTGGAAAAAAGGATTTTACTATGTAGCCGAAAAAGCAAAGGTACCTATCTACGTTGCATACATAGATTTCCCGAGTAAAACAGGTGGTTTCCATAGTTTGGTCTGGCCCTCCGGAGATGCCGATGCCGACATCCAGAAAATAAAAGACATCCTTAAAAACTATAAAGGGCGCTTTGCTGAACTAGGTATCGATTAGTCTTTGGGGTATTCGGCGATCCGACCAGTTTTGGGGTCGTAACCATATGGGCAGTGTTTGCAACCGCTTTTGCAGCAATAGCCGCGCTTGAGGTGGTATTGCTCAGTGAAAACAATATAACCTTCTTCCGATAAATAGTAATCTTCGTCGTTTAAATGACTTTTTTTTGAAAATCCTGAAAAATCTTCGCTCATGAGTACTGATATGTGGCAGTGGTTTGCAAAGTTAAAAAGTCGTTCCGAATTAGAACACTTCTACCTACCACACGCTAACAATAATGAAGTAGAATTGTTCGTCAAGCGCGACGATTTAATTGATCCTATTATTTCTGGCAACAAACTGCGCAAATTAGAAGGCAATCTCAAGGCAGCAAAAGCGGCAGGTGTAGCGCAAATTTTAACATTCGGGGGTGCGTTTTCAAACCACCTTTTAGCGAGTGCAGCAGCAGTCAAAGCAATTAATCTACCCATCATTGGAAGGGTACGGGGAGAAGAATTAACTGAGAAAAGTAACCCCATCCTATTGAAATGTCACCAATTAGGTATGGTCTTGAATTTTGTCAATCGATCAGATTTTAAAGCGTGCAAATACCAATCAGGCCTTTCTCCACACCAAGACAAACCCACGTGGTTTATTCCAGAAGGCGGCGCCAATCCAGAAGGCATACTGGGTTGTACAGAAATATACAAAGAAGCGGTCGCCCAAAACCACAACCTGCATTTTGATGCCGTATTTTTAGCGCAAGGCACCACCACCACCAGTTTGGGCATTTTGGCAAGCATTCCGCCCACAACCCAACTTTTTGTAGTACCAGTCCTGAAAGGCTTCAATTCCCTACAAGAAATGCAGGCCCTAGCAAAAAAAGCCAAACAAAATCCCACCACCGCCCATCTTGAATTCCCCTTCTCCCAAGTCCGCGTTCTCGACACACACCACCACGGCGGCTACGCCAAAACCACTCCCGAATTAATGGATTTTATTAAATCATTTAATGACACCCAGCAGTTCCCAATAGAACCCACCTACACAGGAAAAGCACTCCTAGCACTAAAGTCACAACTACCTCATCTTCAAGCAAAAAGCGTTCTTTTCATTCACACTGGCGGGGTGTAAACAATATGAACATTATAGTTGTTAAACCACTTGAAAAAAATGTTTTAAAAAATTTGCATTTTATTTTCTGAGTGTTATTTTTACACTAACTAAACCTTTAATGCTATGAAAATTACTACGTTACATCTACGTCACG
>JBJTNX010000096.1:0-2951 GCA_046074325.1 Sphingomonadales bacterium | reverse complement strand
CTCAAGGCGGATTTTTCTTTGATACAAGCGGAATGGGCAATTCTATCAAAGTCCATTTGGTTTTACATCTTAATTAAGCTGATTGTTTTTGGTGTTTTCCAAATACATCAAGGCATTGTTAGACTGAGTTCAACTGCAGATTTCAAGCGTATATTCGTAGCCGAGGTGTGCACCTCACTATTATTTGTTTTGGGTAGCATGATACGCTACTACCAACTCGATGGTTATTACCTCTTTCCGAATTCCGTATTGGTCATGGAATTTATATTCAGTACTGCATTTGTAATCTCGGCGCGCTTTATCATCAAACTACTCTACCTCGAGTATACCAGAGATAAAGGACAAGAAGAAGCCATACTCATCTTTGGCGCGGGTGTTTCCGGACAAATGACCAAGCGACTCCTCGAGAAAGACAATGCAAGCCTGCAACATGTCGTTGGTTTTATTGATGACAACCCTGCCTTACACGGCAAACGCATCGAAGGAATTAAAGTGTATGGTCAGCATGCCCTCACTGAACTCATCCACAAAAAACAAGTGCGCACGTTAGTGCTTGCAGTCCAAAAGCTTGACAATGTCAAGCTCAAAGAACTGGCTGAACTCGGGTTAGATCTTGGCTTGAACATCAAAAGAGTACCCGAGGCGCGCACCTGGATAAACGGTACTTTCGAAGTTAAGCAGCTCAAAAAAATTGACATCAATAGTTTGCTGGGGCGCCCGGTAATTGAGGTTCAAAATCCCAGACTGGCTGCGCATTTTTCTGGTCAAACGGTGCTCATTACAGGTGCGGCTGGCAGTATCGGAAGTGGACTTGCTCAGGCCATTTTACAACAGCAATGTGCGCACCTGATTTTACTGGACCAGGCAGAATCTGCGCTATTTGAACTCGAGCATCAACTTCAGGCTAAATATCCAAATGCCCAAATCTCGTATGTCATTGGAGATATCTGTGATGCCCGGCGCATGCATAAACTCTTTGATAGTTATACACCACAAATCGTTTTTCATGCAGCGGCCTACAAACATGTGCCACTCATGGAGGCCAATCCAGCCGAAGCCATCCGAAACAATATTGGTGGTACTAAAATATTGGCGCATTTAGCTGCGCAATCGGGTGTAAAGCAATTCATCATGATCTCTACAGATAAAGCGGTGAATCCAACCAACGTGATGGGCGCGTCCAAACGCATTGCAGAAATGCTTGTAAGTGAACTCAACGAAAATACAGCCACGGCATTCATCACAACACGCTTTGGCAATGTGTTGGGATCCAATGGATCGGTGATTCCATTGTTTGAAAAGCAAATTGCACAAGGTGGACCAATCACCGTTACGGATGAACGCATTACGCGCTTTTTTATGACGATTCCAGAAGCGTGTCAATTGGTGCTTGAGGCTGCAACAATGGGAAGTGGCGGAGAAATATTCGTCTTCGAAATGGGTGCACCGGTAAAAATCATTGATTTAGCAAAAAAAATGATCCAGCTATCCGGTTTGCGCCCCTACACAGATATTGCTATTCAGATTACAGGTTTACGCCCCGAGAAAAGCTCTACGAAGAAGTACTGGCCAACTCCGAAAACACCATTCCTACTTATCATAACCAAATACTGATTGCGAAGACCCGTCCGGCCATACCTGGGCAACTTGTACTTATTGATTCACTTCTGGACAAAGCCGATAGCCAGCTCAATGACGAAAGCGTTTTACTCATGAAACAACTCGTGCCAGAATATATCTCCAATAACTCCACTTTTCAAAAACTAGACAAATGACACCCGCACGTATACAAGTAAGACTTACTGATATCGATATCCTAGGACATGTAAACAATGCGATTTATCTGAGTTACTTTGAAATGACGCGCATTCATTATTTTAATCAACTCGTGGGGCCAGACTGGGACTGGATGGAAAACGGGGTTGTACTTGTTCATAATGAAGTCAATTACCATTTGCCTATTTTCCTGTATGACACTCCTTTAATTCATATGTATTGCACTCAAATTGGAAATAAAAGTTTTACCTTGAGCTATGAAGTTTTTGTCCAGAATCAGCTTAAAACCACGGGCAAAAGCACTTTGGTAGGATTCAACTCCAATAAACAACAAAGTATTGAGATTCCAGAGGCCATGCGTACAGCACTTTTAAAATTGCCCCAAAAGCAGTAGCTTTAGGGAATGCAATGGCGCCTTATCCCTTTGTTTATCATTTGCTTAACCGCCTTCGGCAGTTTAGCCCAGATTCCCGAGCCTTGTCAGGCAACACGGCAAATTTGCCCCATGAAAAATAGCAAGTTTTGTCATGAAAGCATTGCCTACGACGAATTGACAAATATGTATATACTGCGCAAGGATTTTGCAAGCCCATATACGGGCTCTTGCGTGAGCTGCTATCCAAGCTTTACTATTGAAGAAAAATTAAATTTCGTAGAAGGAAGACGTCAAGGGACCGACACCTCTTTTTACCAAACAGGATGCATTCAATCTATCCAGACTTATCAAATTGGCCTGGCTGACGGCCCTACCTATGTTTTTTATGATTCATTGAACCGCGTTCAATTTGAGATCAATTATAAAGCTGGGCAGCTGCATGGCCCTTCTATTCAATTAAACCCGAATGGCGATACACTCCACTTTAAAAACTATGCACTGGGCAAATTAGATGGACCACAACGCACCTATCTGCCCAATGGAAAAATTCGAAAAAAGAGCAATTACCTTAATGGGCTGCTCGATGGCCCTCAAATTACCTACAATAGCAATGGTCAAAAGGAAAGCGAATTGTATTTCAAGAATGGCAAAAAGAACGGAACCTGGTCTTATTATTTCGACAGCGGCAAATTGGCCCGGACAGAGAATTGGAAAGAAGGAAAAAAGAATGGTTTGTTTGTTTCATACAATGAATTAGGTCAAATCATGAGCACTGAAAAGTATGCCATGGATCTCCCTA
>JBJTNX010000095.1:0-5982 GCA_046074325.1 Sphingomonadales bacterium | reverse complement strand
AGTGCGCTGAAGTGACGGATGCCTTTGCCAAAGTAATCCCAGATGATGAGGCCGTGGTACTTGTGCGGTTGCGCGCTGGCTTTTTGGCGTTTGTTATAGAAGGTACTGAAATGGCGATAGAGCGCCATATGGGCTAGGAATATTTTCCAAGTTAATTGCGGTTTCCCTTTTGCTAAAAATTGTAAGGCGGCAATGCCGTCTAGTGCCATTCGTATAAATAAAATGGGCACTAAAAAACGCTGCTGGTTTTTGACAATCATCCAGAGGCTATTTCTGAAATTCAGGTAGGCTTTTTGGGGGTTGTCGTAACTGAGTGTTCCGCCGCCTAAATGAAAAACTGTGGACTGCGGGATGCAAAAGAGCTTTTTTCCGGCGCTGGCCAATCTGAGGCACAAATCGATTTCTTCCATGTGGGCAAAAAATTGCGCATCAAAACCACCTGCTTCATGAAAATCTGTTGCACGTATCAAAAGTGCCGCGCCTGAAACCCATGAAACTTCTTGAGGACTGTCGTATTGCTGCTGATCATCTTCTACGGTTTCAAAAATACGTCCTCTGCAAAATGGAAAATAAAAGGAGTCTAGGTAGCCACCGGCAGCACCTGCGTGTTCGAATCGATCAGGTTGCGCGTCAGACAGAATTTTAGGCCCTACGGCAGCTGTATTTGGATTCTTGTTCAAAAAATCCAAAAGTGGGAGATCCCAATTGGCAGAAAGGCGAACATCGCTGTTCAAGATAAAATAGTGCTCGTATTGCCCTTCTAACTGGGCTAAGGCTTGATTATAGCCACCTGCAAATCCGTGATTTTTGGAAAGTTCAAGGATTTGGAGCGTGGGGTAATTATTCGTTAAAAAAGAAATGGATTGATCTGTAGATGCGTTATCGGCAATGATGATATCCCAGTTGGGGCTGTTTTCAATGACGCTCGGTAAATAGGTCTGCAGGTGTGCCAACCCGTTGTAATTGAGAATAACAATAGCGTTTGGCATGTGTGGCTTAGTATTGACGAAAGAAATCGCTGGAATTGCCTCCGAAATGTTTGATATTCATCATGTTGGGATCATCGACGGTGCCATTTACGGTATTGCGTCGGACCAAAATTTGCTGCCAGGCTGGGTTGCGCAATTCACCTACCATGTCTGAGTGCAGCAGACGGTGGTTATTGGTAATGAGGTCTGGGTTGTAGAAAACAAAGCGTCGGTTGCTGTAAATACCAATTTTGTCGTAGGTCCAGATTTCGTAAGGGTATTCGCTCGGTGATGATTCTTTGACCACAATTGAATTGGGTTGACCATATTTGAGGTACACGCGCCCGCGGTCGGTTTCAAAACCTTCCATGTAGTTGTTGGCATAGAATTTTTCGACAGAACGAACCTGGCTTTGGTAACTAAGCCATTGTTCGTAGGCTTTGTTGCCGGCGGTTTGGTACCAAAAGGCTTGCAAGTGAAGGCGCATTTGATTGGTGTCGTTGGCTTTGAGGACGTCGATTAAAGTGCGAATTTCTCCTTGTTTGGCGATGGGTATAAGGCTTTCGAGATAATAGGCAACGCTGTCAGAAGATATCGATTGCTGAAAAGCTGGGTCGAGGACCATAGCGGAGAGGTCGAATGCGATTTCGCTGTCGTTGTAGCGTTCAAAATCAAAGGTGAGGCTGCAAGATTGACCGGTTTGAAGGTCTTTGGCTTGCATCTGAATTTGGTAAGTCCCGGTTTGGAGGTCCTCGATATTGATTTCGTGCATGAGTGCCAATACAGGCTGCCCATCAAAAGGATACGTTTTAGAGAGGGCAAGCGCCGGATAATTTTGTCCGTTTTGGGCATTAATGACTTGACGGTCAATTTGGATGCTGCCTTTTGCACCATACAATTCTGTGTAGTACGGAATGTTGTTCATTTCCTTATTGAAATAATTATTGAGCAGTGGTATGATGTAATAATCGGATTTCGTAAATCGGCTTGCTTCAGTAGTTTGAAAAGCGAGGTCGACGAGTTCTAAAGAAGAAAACGCTAAGGACTGTCCCATTTCGTTAATTTGCAATGGAAGTGTGCCACTGATGCTGCTTTTGGGCCTGTTTGCGTCTTCGAGTAAGACAGATAGGGAATAAGGACCTGATTTGAGCGGTACGCGGATAATTTCGATAAAATTATTTTGTGTGGAGTCCGTAGAGATGGGGGAATCCAAGGCGTAGAGGTCTTTGAAGGCGGTTTGGCCAGAGGAGTCAATGATGGCGATATCGACAACTACAGTTGCTTTGGTACCACCACTACACGGCTGAAACTGGACGGTATAACCCGCGAATTCGATGTAGATTTCTAGATAAGGGCCAATTTCTGGTGCAAAAAACTGCTTGGTATCGAGGTAGGCCTTGAGTTTGTTTTGGGCAGAAATAGTGTTGGCGATGAGCACTACAAAGAAAAGAAAGGACCATTTGTTCATAGGCTTAAATTTACAAAAAAGCGCTTAATCTTCGATGTTGAGTCTGATTTTCTGACTAAGTTGACGGTTGTAGGTTTCGAGCAAATACTTGAAGTAGTTATCCGTGCATTTGGAAATACATTTGGTGTAGTGTTTGACCCGGTGCTCGATGTGATCTTGGAGTAGCTGTTGTAAAGAGAGGGCGTGATCTAGGTTGGTGGCCGATGCCGCAATAGCATCAAAATGATTATTGATCGACATATCGATTGCTTCTTTGCCTTTGCTTCCTTTGTCTATGCAGGCTAAGTAGCACTCTTTGATGGAGAATTCTTCTAGGATGTGGGTTTTGATCAGTTGTTCAAAGCCTTTGGGATATTCGTATTCGACTTCGAATTCCATATCTTCTAACTCAGAAATACGTGACTCCAAAAAGCGATCCGGAAAACGGAAGGCATCTTGCCAATTGATGTAGTCTTGCCAGTAGCCGAAACGACGTACGTTATTGCCGAGGTCAATGATTTTAAATTGTGACTTATTGGGAATGCGTCTAGAGCCGCGGCCAATCATTTGGTGGTAAAGGGTCAGTGAACGCGTGGCGCGGTTGATGATGATCGTTTGAACAGAAGGTTCATCAAAACCAGTGGTCAGGATGCCAACAGAGGTAAGAATGGCATCGGGGGTGTCTTTAAACCACTTAATGACATCTTTGCGGTCTTTGTCTGAAAAAGTGGAGTCGAGGTGCCGAATATTGTATTTGAGTTTCTTAAATGATTCTTCTACGCGTCGGGAGGTCTCGATACCGGCGTTGAATATGAGCGTTTTTTCTCCGATGGCGACTTCTTCGTAGGCAAAGATGAGTTTCTCTTGCATGAAGTAATTGGAGTACAAAAGATCCGAGGAACTCACGGTGAAGTCTCCGTTGGAACCAATTTTCAGGCCGTGCAAATTGACGTCGTAGGAGTAGGTTTCGGCGTCAGAGAGGTAGCCTTCTGAAATGAGGTTTGAGATGGATTCACCGACTAAAAGTTTGTTGTAGTGGTCTTTGAGCGGCAGGTTTCGGTTGCTGCTGAGTGGGGTAGCGGTAACCCCCAAGATATTGGCGTCTTCGTAGAACTGAAAAATTTTTCGAAAGCTGTTGTAGTGGGCTTCGTCGACAATAACCAGGCCAACATTCTCGATGAATTGGTCGTTTTCATTGAGGCGGTTATTGAGGGTTTCAACCATGGCAATAAAGCAGGTGTAGTCTGCCTGATCTTCTAAGGTTTTGACCTCAGAATTGATCACTTTATTCGGAACTTGAATGGCAGAGAGCTGCTTGGAGGTCTGGATAGAAAGCTCAATGCGGTGGGTAAGAATCAGTACTTTTTTACCAGATTCTTCGATGTAGCGTTTGGCGATGGCCGAAAAAATAACGGTCTTGCCTCCGCCGGTTGGCAATTGATAGAGCAAATTGAAATTACTGCCGTTTTTGCGGAGTTCGTCGAGGACCTGATTAACGGTCTTTTCTTGGAAAGGGTAGAGTTTTTTGGCTTCGTATAAATCGAGATCTAGCATCGTAAAAAAGGGAATTTTGCAAAAATACGTCCTTTTCCCTGATCTTGCTAATGAAAAGTGTTATTTGCTGAGATGTTGGAGCAAAATTCCGGCTGCCACGGCCACGTTTAAAGATTCTGCCTTGCCTTTTCTTGGGATGCCGATGCGGTTGTGGAGTTGCGCGGCTACGGCGGCGCTAATGCCGTGGCCTTCGTGGCCCAGCACCAAAAATTGAATGCTATTTGGTGCAACTTGCTCAAGGTCAGTGCCGTCCATGAACGCGCCATAAGTTTGATCGGCGTGCTGGGCAATCAGCGGGCCCAAATCTTGGTAATGTACATTGACGCGAAAAGCTGAAACCATGGAGGCATGGATCACTTTTGGATTGAGGTAGTCTGCGGTGCCTGGCGCACAAAAAATATGTTCGATGCCGAACCAATCTGCGCTCCTGATGATGGTGCCAAGGTTGCCTGGGTCCTGAATCTGATCGAGCAAAAGTGCTTTTTGTCCTTCTTGCCAAGAAAGCGCTTTGGGGTAGCGCACCACCGCATTGACTTTTTTGGGTGTTTTGAGCTGGGTTAGTTTTTCTAAGTCTTGATGGCTTGCCAAAAGCACAGGCAACCCGAGGTGTTCAAATGCAGGCGCTTGTTGTTCTTGTACAATCAGTGAAACGATATAATGTGGGAATTCTTGCAGGAGATCCGCTATGAGTGTTTCGCCTTCTAAATACAGCAACTGTTCGGCATCGCGGTGCTTTTTGAGCTGCAATTTTTTCAGGTCTTTGATCTTTTGCTGACTGAGCTTTTCCAAGTTGAATATTCTTTACTTTTGTACTACAATGCGTCGAAGTTCAAAAGTACAACTATTTGTGTTTGCAACACTGCTCTTGGCGGGGTGTCGTTTGTCCAAGAATGTGCCGCAAGGCAATTACCTGTTGCGCAGCACCACCATTTCACTCGATAATCCGCTGAGCACCAAACTCGACCGCTATGAACTCTCGCAAGTATTGCGCCAACAGCCCAATGCACGTTTTTTTGGAGCGCCCTGGAAACTCTGGCTCTACAACAGCATAGACTCCTCTAAAGTGGCCCAGAAAAAAAGCGAGCGCTACCACGCTTTCGAGCAAAAATTAGCCCGCAAGCGCACCAAAGTGAACGCCGTTAATGCCAAAAGAAATGCGCGCGCTTTGGCCAAAAATAAGCAAGATTACCGTTACAAAACACTGCCAGATAGCACTTTCAAGCAAGCCATTTGGGCCGAAAAGCTCAAGTACAAATACGGCCAAAAACCGGTTGTGTTTGATACCTTGCTGCACCGCAAAAACGAAGACCAACTTGGTCGCTATTTAGTGAAAAAAGGGTACTACTACGGATCTGTGCGCTCAACCCTTGCCTACAATGAAAAAAAACGCAGTGTTCAGGCGATTTATCAAATAAATGAAGGTCCCGTCTACATCATTGACTCCGTGGCATACAGCGGGCCTCGCTTGCTTCGAGACCTCCACCAAAAATTCATTCGCAAAGAATTCGAGCCCACCGGTGAACATCCATTGATTGGTAAGCCTTTTGACCTCGATTACCTTTCTGACTACCGTGAACGCGTCGCCAAATTTATGCGCGACGAAAGTGTTTATAAATTCAATAGCGGCAGTATTCAGTTTGCTGCCGATACCAACAGACAAACCATGACCGTTTATCTGATGGTGAAATTTGAGGACCGCATGGTGCCCTCCGCCGTAAATCCAGACAGTTTGGTGCGGGTGCCTTACCGCGAAACAAAAATCAATCGGGTTTATTTTCATTTGGCAGACACCCTTCAAGTCGAAGGTACTTTTGCCAATGAAATTGCCCAAAAAGGACTCAGCCTCTACGATTCCTTGCAGCCCCAATACCTGCAAACTTTGCAGCAATTGCAGTACCAAGAATTGGCGTATTCCAAAAAACAAGCTGCAGACCTAAAAGTACCCTACGGAACCAAAAGCAACTGGCGCAGCATGACACTCCGTTACAATGGTGCTCATCCGTGGATACACCC
>JBJTNX010000094.1:0-7646 GCA_046074325.1 Sphingomonadales bacterium | reverse complement strand
TCTTTTGCACCTTAGAAAAATACAATATTGCCAGACTTGACGTTAAGGCTTCGTCTTGGGAAGCCCTACAACAAGGTAATTTTAAGGTATTGGAGGTGAATGGATTAAATGGCGAACCCATTCACATATATGACCCCAAATACAGTTTTATTGGTGCACAAAAAGAGATTTTCAAACATTGGCAGCAAGTTTATCTGCAGAGCAAACGCACTGCCCCATCCCATGCACACCGAACCTCGTTACGCGACGCAATGACCTTATTTAAACAACATTTAATACTCACAAAACATGCAAAGAATTAAATTCTCAAAAGACCAAGGCTTGGCATTCTACAAAGAACTCAAACAAGCAATTGATGCGCATTTTAAGCAAAATGGAAAGCACAAATACGGCAATCGAAAGATGCATTTTAAAATTGGACTCTATTTTGGATCGGTCTTGCTCTTTTATTTGCTGATGTTACAAAGCACAACACTATTGGCTTTTTATGCATTTTATCTTTTAATGGGCCTATTTGTGCTGCTTACCGCTTTTAATGTATCTCATGACGCTGCACACGGCGTGGCTGTGCGCAGTAAATTTTGGAACCGTTTTTTATTTGCTGCTAGTTTCAACCTACAGGGCAACAACGCTTACGTCTGGGGCAAGCACCATAACGATTCGCATCATCTGTATACCAATATAGAAGGGAGTGATATCGATGTATTGCACAATCCGCTTTTTCGGATGACCGACACCCAAAAACTCAAGAAATTCCACAAGTACCAATATATTTACGCTCCATTTTTATACCTATTGTATTCACTCAATTGGTTTTTCTTTCGTGAATCATTAATGCTTATCAATTTGTCTAGTCGTACCATTCAAATTAAAATACCCAAATGGGAAATCGTCAAATTGGTGTTTTTTAAATTGCTCTATATTTTTTACATGTTGATTTTACCGAACATGCTTCTAAATGTAGGGTTCGGACCAATTTTATTAGCGTTTATCCTCAATCATTTTATGGTATCGCTGATTTTTGTTGCCGTTTTGGGCGTCTCCCATTTATCTGATTATGTCCAACATCCAAAAGCCAATGCAGACGGCACTCTTGACATGAGTTGGCCCACTTTGCAATTGTACACTTCAATTGATTACAACCCAAACAGCACCTTCTTCAATTGGACACTTGGTGGTTTCAATGCACACGCTTTGCACCATCTACTACCCGATGTGTGTCATGTACATTACTTAGAATTGTTACCCATATTTAGAGCACTTGCTCAAAAACATGGACTAACCTACATGGAAATGGATTACAAAGAAGCATTTGCCTCTCATTTTAGATTCTTGAAAAAAATGGGAACTCAAGAACATATCCAACATGCATCTTATGGCGCCTAAACACCAGCAAAGTGAACTAGCCGATTCGCAGTATCAATACTTATGCTCAGAATTAGGCATCGGACAAATGCGTCTCGACAAAAGCGTCAAACGATATCTCATATTGAAATTCGTCTTGTTTAGTACTGTATTTCTCTGTTTATACACCTTGGCTATGCGCACGCCAAATTTACTTTTGAGTTGCTGCTGTTTTGGCGCTTTGGGCTGCTGGAATATTATGTTCGCTTTGAATTTTGCACATGATGCTGCACATGAGAGCTTATTCACATCTAAACAGTGGAACTTCTGGTGTTTTGCAAGCTTATACACGTTACTAGGAGCGCATCCGCACTCATGGAAGCGCAGGCATACACATGCGCATCACCACGCTCCCAATGTCGAAGGCCTAGATACAGATCTTTCTTTACTCAAGTTGCTTCGGGTTTTGCCCCAAGCGCCTCGGAAATCGTATCACAAATATCAAGTGATTTACATGCCCGTTCTTTACCTGTTTTATTCATTACATTGGATTTTTATCAAGGATCCGATTTATGTGTGGCAACAACACAAAAACGAAACCAATCCAAAGCGCTACTTTTTGACTTTTCTTTACCTGAAGCTGATTTACTTCTTTGCGCTTCTTGTTTTGCCAATATACTTGTCTCCACTACCTGCTATTCAAGTTGGAACCGGATTTATAACCATGCATCTGGTTCAATCTTTATTCTTGTCCTTTACATTCATCATGACGCATCATGTAGAAGGCAGTTATTATCCAGAAATAAAGGAGCATACTATTGCTTGCAGTTGGATGGCAAATCAAATTAAAAGTTCCAATGATATTTGGCCTAAAAGCAGGCTCGCAAACTTCTTTTTTGGCGGTTTCAACAATCATATCGCTCACCATTTGTTTCCGACGGTGAATCATTTTTACTACCCTCGGATCAATGAACGCCTATACCCACTCCTCGTCCAAATGGGTTACCAACCACAAAGTGGCTCTTATTGGAAAGGTGTTCAAAGACACTTGAAACTGCTTTGGGTGCGGGGCAAATCTATTTAAGTTCAATATACTTCAAGAACTCATTCTTTGTGGCTTCGTTTTCAAATTGACCACAAAAATTGGCTGTTACTGTGCTGCTGTTCACATCTTTGACGCCTCTGGACGAGACACACAAATGGGTAGCGTCAATGACAACCGCAACGTCTTGCGTTTCGAGCGCTTCTTGTAGTGCCTTTGTAATTTGCATGGTGAGGCGCTCTTGCACTTGTGGGCGCTTGGCAAAATGCTGTACAATCCGATTGATTTTCGACAAACCGATCACCTTACCACCAGATATATAAGCAACATGTGCTTTTCCGATGATGGGTACGAAATGGTGCTCACAGTTGGAATAAAACAAGATGTTTTTTTCGACCAGCATTTGTTTATACTGGTATTTATTCTCAAACAGTTTGATGTCTGGGAAATTGGCCGGATTCAGGCCTGAAAATATTTCCTTCACATACATTTTGGCCACTCTTTTAGGCGTACCGCTTAGGCTGTCGTCGGTGCGGTCGAGGCCAAGAATATCCATAATTTGCGCAAAATGGCTGGCAATTTCTTCGATTTTTTGGTCGTCTGATTTATCAAAGGCATCTGCACGGAGTGGGGTATCAACGGAGGTGCTGACATGTTCATCGCCGATTTCGTCAATAATGATATCCAAGTGTGTTGGGGAAGCGTGGAATCCGTTTTGTTTCATCTTTTAGTTTATTTGTTAAACAAAAAGACAAGCGTTTGGTTCGCCTCATCGGCAACTTTTATCCAATAATTTGAAAATCATTAAAAGCGCATACCAATACCAATCTGATGACCTAAGCTGTAATTAATGAATTTGGAGCCCTCCTCAACGTATGGCGTATGCGCAGAAAACGTGGCCGCGTATTCAGCAAAAAAGGCCAGGTTCTTCACTTTTTTTTCGGCACCGTAGTGTATTTTAATTCCGCCAGCATAAGCCAACGAGACATCTTGGTAGTTATCGTATTCGCTGGTTCTTTTATAATTGGTGGTGGATTTTCCTACGTATAATTCTGGGCCGATATACATATTCGGATAAGATCTAAACAAAAAATAATCGTAGCCGATAGAAAATTCAGTGTACCGCAAATTAAGGACGCTCACATCTATTGGATAGATGATATCAGGATTGGGCCAATTATAGTAGGTGCCATAGGTAACAAATGAATTGTCGTTTCCTTTGAAAAATTGCATTTCGACATTGGCACGAACACGCACGTTGTACATGACTTCGGTCTGATATCCAAAAGATCCGCCTTTACCTATACCGGTGAGTGGGTTGTTGCCCGAGAGCGGCATCATGGAAGCAAATTCTAATGTAAAACTTTGCGCGCTCGCTGTTTGAATAAGGCTAAAAGCAAAAATGAGATTGAGCGCTTTCTTAAAAAATGACATAATACTATTTTGAATAATTGATATTGAGGTAGCTAGGAACAAGATAAGCCGGAATAGCAAAGCCTACGCCTTCGGTGTCTTTTCCAACGAGTTTAGATTGAATCACACCTTGCAGGGTTCCATTTTTTTCAAATAAAGGCCCGCCGCTGTTGCCACCATTGATATTGATATTCACTTGAAGTAGGTTATTGTTGTTGACCACACGTTCATTAGAAATGAGTCCTAAACTCACGGATTGGCCTAACTCTACCGATTTAGGGGCACCAATTGTGTAAACCTCAGAGAGATTCTTGAAAGACTTTGTTTCCGAAAGCAAGAAGGCTTTTTCAAAATTGTATTCTACCTTCAAGAGTGCTAAATCGCGGGCTTTGTTGTATCTCACAATTTTACCATCGAGCTGAATACCGTTCGCTAATACGACTTTAAAGGTAGTAGGTTGACCTTCTGTTTTACCAGAAACAACATGGTAATTAGTAAGTATGTAACCGTCTTGGGTAATAGCAAAACCAGAGCCATGACCGCCATCTGTACGCTTGATTATCACAGAGGCCAGCGCAGCATCAGAGAGCTCTTTGACCGTACTTTTTGGTTGTATCAACTTAAGTGGTGCTTCTTTAATCGCGAAGTCGGTCTGAATCTTCAGGCGTCCTTGAAATGCAGGCGTTTGCTTGAGTTCAAAGTAACTTTGCGTAAGCACGTCGTTGATCATATCTACGTAATTGGCTTCTTCGAATGCACCACTCACAAAAGGATCAGAAAAACTGTAAAAAGAGACAGAATCTACTACCTCATCAAAGTGATTATAGGTAAGCCAAGTAATATCAAGACCTAGTTTACTGTAATTCTGCCATCCCTCAGTAACCACGAATTCGTCTATTTTACGGATTTTCGCTCGGAGGTAAATGGTGTTGTTATTATCTTGGAAAATTCGGTTGACCGTGTCTATGTAGCCAGATTCATACAATATTTTAGAGAGGTCGTCAGTAAAGATGGTATTCTCTGCAAACAAGCGATTTTTTTCTTTGTCTTGATCGAGTGTAGACGCGGTGGTGGTGTTTGTGCGTTTTTTCTTTGACATTTTAGCCAAGCGTTCTGCTTCTTTGAGTTTGGCTTCTTCTCGGTCTTTTGCCCGCAAGTCTCTTTCTTCGAGCAATTTTTGATCGATATCTGGCGCGTTGGGTACATAATACACTTGAATATCTTCTTTGTAGTTCTTGATATCGACCGTTACGGCTTCAATATTGACAAAACGTTGTTCAGTGGTGCGCTTGTCAAAGAAAACTTTGTTCGATAATAGAATTTCATTGGGATAAAGTAAGGTGTTGTTACCATTGAGTAAGTAAGAGCCATACCCTGAACAAATCAGGGGTAAATCCAGTATACCAAAGATATAAAACAAGGGGTCTCGGCGATCTGGAATCAAAAGTACGTGCTCGTCTTTGTATCCAGGCGTTTGGACAACCACTTCCTGAAAACCGCTGCGCTCGAGGTTGGCCTCGATAACTTTACCTTTTCCGAAATCAACGGTTTTGTTAGAAATAATGGTAGAATCTGAGTTGGTGTAGAAAGTTACGTTTTGTTTTTTTGGAATAAGGACCGCCGTGCAGGAGCTCAAGGCGAACAAAACTGCAAAACCTGCAAGTTTGAAGAAAAGGTGCATAAAAATGATTTAAGAAATCTAAATTAACCTTTTATTTTCGAATTCCGGCAAGAAAAAATGGAAGGATAAAGCAACTATTTCTTCAAAATTCACGTCATTTGCGGGTACAAAAAAAAATCATCGTGAAAAAATCTATCCTACTTGTGGCGTTTGCCATGGCGTTTAACGCTTTAGCTCAATCAGTAAAGGGCGAACAAATTACTTACACTTACACCAAATTACCCAGTAATCCGGTTCAACCCAAACCAACCAACTACATTTCTAGCGTTGGCGCTGCTTATGATGCAGAAAACCAAAAATTGATGGCACAATACGAAGCCGACAAAGCACAAGCGGAGGCAGACTACCAGCGTGATATGGCCGATTATCCGAATAAAATCAAAGCTGCTGACGAAAAGTACGAGCGTGAAATGAAAGCTTGGAATGAAAAATCTACGGCCTCAAAAATCATCGAAAAGCAGGTCTTAAATGAAAACAACCGTCCTGTCAAAGACTATGTGCCCCAACCATACCGTCGCACCGTACCAATGCCAGCTATGAAGACCGCCTACGACAACAACGCATTGGCCTCAACCTATTTATTTATCGACGGCTTACAAAAAGGTGCGGCAAATGCCTTAAACTATGCTGTAACCCTTCAAGGATTCGAATCTACACCGGCCAGAGTCGTTTCGGAAGTCAAAAGAGAATCAACAGTTGTAAACAAAGTGGCCACGACCACTGACGTCACTTACTACCATATTGAATTCACGTATCGCCATCCGATGAGCTTCCGCGTCACCAACGCCATTAACCAAGAAATTTACGCGGCAGCACCTGCAGAATTTACAGAATTCAAAACCTATAAAGGACCTGCAACCAAAACCCAACCTTCAATGGACATCAGTGCAACCGTAAAAGCCATGGAAGACAAGTGTTTGCAAGAAAACCTCAAAGTGATTAATCACATGGTCAATGACCGCATTGGATTTGAGCGTACCGAAGAAACTTTTGAAATGTACTATGTGAAGTCCAAGAATGAATCTCACAACGATATCCAAGATGCGTTCAACGCAGCAAACTTAGGTTTCAAAATGCTTGGCACCAACGAAGCACAAGGCGCCATGAAACTCAACGAAGCAATCGGTATCTGGAACAAAGCACTCGAGGAATCTGATATTGACAACAAAAAAGCACGCATTGACAAAGACATCACTATAGCCATTTATTTCAACTTGTTGGAGGCTTATTTTGCGTTGCGCAATACTGCTGCTGCAGATGAAATACTCAAAACGTTGGGCCGTATGGACCTCTCTAACCGCGACAAAAAACAGCGTGAGGCCTACGAACAAGCCTATATGGATCTTAAGTTGCGCATGGCGGCTAACGGCCTCTAAAAGAAAATCATGACGAAGCTGCTACTCGTATTTTGTTGCTGTAGTTTTTTGCTTCGGGCTCAACTTTATAAAGACCCTAACCAACCTTTAGAAGCGCGGGTCGCGGACCTCTTGCAACGCATGACCCCCGCCGAAAAAGCTTGGCAATTATTTATGGTCCCTTCGGACTTCGATACCACTAAATGCCGTTTATCAGACGGCATTTTTGGTATACAATTATTTGCAACCGGTTTAGCTGACCCCAATCAACAAATGCTCAACTATTCAAGTGCAAATTCCAATCTTGAAATCATTGCGCGAGCAAATGATATTCAAAAACATTTCATAGAAAATACACGCTTGGGTATTCCCATCATCTTTTTTGATGAGGGACTGCACGGACTTGTAAGAGCCCAAGCCACAAGTTTTCCACAAGCCATAGCGCTCGCTGCTACTTTTAATCCTGAGCTCGTTCAGCGTGCAGCCGGGCAAATTGCGCTTGAAGCGCGCCTGATCGGAATTAGACAAGTCTTGAGTCCGGTGCTCAATTTAGCAACTGGCGTACACACCACGCCGGCGGCTTCGAGGGGCCGCACAAAAGCGATAGCCATTTGGCTGGCGAGGTAGGGGTCTTCTCCAAAGGTTTCTTCGGTGCGGCCCCAGCGCGCATCGCGCGCCACATCGAGCACGGGGGCAAGGCCCTGGCGGCAGCCGATCGAGCGGGCCTCGAGCCCGATAATGCGGCCAACCTCTTCGATGAGCCCCGGATTCCAGGTGGCGCCATAGCCGAGCGATGACGGAAACAGCGTCG
>JBJTNX010000093.1:0-7245 GCA_046074325.1 Sphingomonadales bacterium | reverse complement strand
TAAATCAAAAAGAACACATCATTTTTTTCAAAAAAACCAGGTTCAACCTGATGGTGATCCTTATGAAAGTACCACATTAAGCCGTGCATGACATATTTATGCGTCGCCCACGCCATAAACTCCATTCCAAAAAAAGTAGCGACTGTTACTATTGGACCCCACCAAGTCATAAGCGAAAATTTAAAATTGTAAAAAAGAGTGTCATGTAAATAAACAAGGCCACCGCAACATTGTTTGCCTCATTGAGTTTCCATTTGCGATACAAAATATGAATGACAAACGCGGTAAGAAGCCAGCAAACGTAATTATAAGTTGGAATGTGCCCACCTTTCCAAGACCAATAACCGAGTTTCATGGCCACTGGCTCCATTAGAAAATCAAGAAATACCATGAGCAGGGCGCTCGCGAAAACCTCTAGCCAAAAATGAAGACGCAAGGTGGCCAGCAGCGCAGCGCTTACAATACTGAGCATGGCCCAATTGATACCAATAATGAGTGGAACGCCAAAAAACTTTGGGCCAAGCACCGTGCCGTAAGCATACGAACCAAAGAGCAGCCCCGTATTTACACCAACCCATTCAACGACCATTCCGATCAGAAAAGAGATAAGAATAAAGAGCCAAAAGTGGGCGCTGTATTTTTTTCTTCCGAGCAATAGAATACCAAAAGACAACAAAAGGTGAAAAAAAGACAAGCCTACAAAAAAAGATGAGTAAGGACTAACAGCTATTCCTATAATCCCAACAAGGTAAAATATACCGATGAAAATGATCAGTTTTCGGTTCAAGGTTTTTTATTTTTCTCTATGTAAGTTTGTCCGGCTAACATATTTTCTATTATCGCTTGCAGCGGCGTATACTCAAAAGACAATTGTTTTTCAATTTTGTTGCGGCTGTATTTCAAGACTTCATGTGAAGACCTTGCTGTTTCTATAGTTAGACCAGCTCTTTTGCCAGAAATATGACACCATAGTTCGTGAAATGCTGCTACAAGCATTGTCAAAAATTTTGGCGCAGGAATACGCGGTGCGCCGCGACCAAGTTGTTTGGCGAATGCCGTGAATAACTCTTTAAAAGATTGATGTGGCCCAACAACGAGAAACCGTTGGCTAGTGACTTTTTGGCTAACGAGTTCAACCATGGACCACGCTACATCTCGTGCATCTACAACAGCATTGGCGCCACTTGTATAAAAAAGCAAGCCTTTTCTTGCCGTTTCGAGCATCTGAAGAGAGGGGCTTCCCGGTGCAGCAGGTCCTAAAATGACACATGGATTCACAATGACGGCCTGAAGGCCTTCTTCTATGCCCCTCCAAACTTCTTTTTCTGCCATGCGCTTTGATATCCCGTAGCCACTATGTAGTCCACCTTCTTCCCATTTAGCGTTTTCGTCAATTAACGCGCTTTTTCCGCCAATTGCGGCAGTAGAGCTCACATGGCAAAAATGTGAAACACCAAATTCTAGTGCTAAATCGACAAGGTCGGCGGTTACATACCTGTTTTGTTTAATACAGGTCTCAAAATCCGCTTTGAAAAACGAAACCAATGCTGCACAATGATAGATGTTTGTGGCACCCGAAACTAATTGTTTTAAATCGTCAATATCGAGAAGATTGGCAGGTTTCCATTCAATATATGCCCATTTTTCAGCGGCATCTGCTTTGAAATAATATTCAAAAAGCAGTTTCACAGCAGCTATCTTTTCGGGGTTTCGATAAGCCGCACGAACAGGTTGCTTGCGTTTAACTAACTCAATTAATACATGACTTCCGAGAAGTCCAGTTGCACCTGTTACTAAATTCACAGTCTAAAACTAAGGATTACTTTGATAGTATGCAGAAAGGGCAGCTTTGATTTGTGTGGCGGCATAATCGAGCTGGGTGTCGGTATGTGCCGAAGAAATAAAACCAACTTCATAGCCACTAGGGCCAAAATAAACACCTACATCGAGCAAATAATGATGCATGAAATTGAATGCTGACATATCGCTATCTATCTGATCTGCGGCTAGAATGCGTTTTTTTCCATTAAATGAAAACCAAAATATAGACCCCACACAAACCAATTCCATAGGATAATTTTGGTCGAGCGCAAATTGATTGATGCCATCTACGAATTTTTGTGTGCGTTTGGCTTGTTGGGTGTAGAATCCTTCTGCCGCACAGAGCTCTAGCTGTGCTAGACCAGCTGCCATTGCCACAGGATTCCCAGAAAGCGTCCCCGCTTGGTAAACAGGCCCCTCTGGCGAAACGTTTGACATGATCTCCTTACTTGCGCCATAGGCACCTACAGGTAGACCACCACCAATAATTTTTCCGTAAGTGACAATATCGGGTTTAATTCCAAAAAGCTCAGCGGCACCGCCAAAAGCCACCCTAAATCCGGAGATTACCTCGTCGAAAATGAGTAAGACGCCATATTTGCTGCAGAGTGTTCTGAGTAAATTCAAAAATTGCATGTCTTGTAAGAGCAAGCCATTGTTGGCGGGAATAGGCTCTATGATAACTGCGGCTAAATCGGTATGTTGTGCTTCAAAACAGGCGGTGACAGCTTCTTGATCATTGAGCGGCAAGACGATGGTTTCATTAGCAAAAGATTCAGGAACACCCGCACTTGATGAGGTTCCGAAAGTGACCAATCCGCTTCCAGCCTTAACCAACAAGGCGTCAACATGACCATGATAACAGCCCTCGAACTTGAGGATTTTATTTTTACCAGTAGCACCTCTAGCCAATCTTAAAGCACTCATCACTGCCTCTGTTCCAGAGCTCGTAAAACGGATTTTATCGATGAATGGCAACCGTTCCAACATAAAAGCGGCCAGCTCATTTTCTTTGCGCGTTGGCGCACCAAAACTAGCTCCGTTTTGCAAGGATGCCACAATTTTTTCATAAACATAAGGATGGTTGTGGCCGTGAATAAGCGGCCCCCAACTGCAACAAAAATCAATGAATTCGTTGTTGTCTTCGTCCCATATTTGCGCCCCATTTCCTTTTGCTATGAAAAGCGGCGTTCCTCCAACTGATTTAAAAGCACGCACTGGCGAGTTAACGCCACCCGGAAAATATCCTTTTGCTGCCTCGAATAATTCTGCCGAACGGCTGCGGTCAATGGGAGAAGGAGTGTTCATTCTTGTGTATATTTGTGGCCATAAAGTTACGAATAAAGCTGCGCATATGACATTTGAAAACCGCTTAGAATTTGCCCAAAAACTAGACGCCCAAGATCCGCTCGCTTCCTTTCGGGCGCAATTTCATTTCCCCACCTTTCATAGTCCTGCGCCAGTATACTTTACCGGGAACTCTCTCGGCTTACAGCCCAAGTCGGCAGCGAACTATATTCAAGAAGAACTTACAGCTTGGGCAAATTATGGTGTAGAAGGCCATTTTTTAGCCAAAAGACCTTGGTTTTCTTACCATGAAAATCTGACGCAAATGGCGGCAAAAGTGGTTGGAGCAAAACCCATCGAGGTGGTTGTTACGCATTCGCTGACAACGAATTTGCATTTATTAATGGCTTCCTTTTATCGCCCGACAGGAAAACGTGTTAAAATACTTTGTGAAGAAAAAGCTTTTCCAAGCGATCAATACGCACTCGCTTCCCAAGTCGCATTTCATGGCCTACCATCCAGTGCGCTCGTAGAAATTGGTCCAAGACAGGGCGAGCATTTAATTCATGAAGAAGACATCCTTCAAAAAATCACCGAATTAGGAGATGAACTCGCCCTTGTGATGATTGGCGGTGTAAATTACTATACGGGTCAGTATTTTGACTTGCAAAAAATTACTGAAGCGGGTCATTCCGTTGGTGCGGTAGTAGGTTTTGATTTGGCACATGCAGCCGGCAATGTCAATTTAGCGCTCCATGATTGGGGAGTAGATTTCGCTGCTTGGTGTGGTTATAAATACTTGAATTCGTCACCAGGGGGTGTGTCAGGCATGTTTGTTCACGAGCGACATGCCTACAATAAGGAATTGCCAAGGTTTGCCGGCTGGTGGGGGCACAGCAAAGAAATTCGCTTTCAGATGGAACCCGGCTTTGATCCAATCCCGGGCGCAGAGGGCTGGCAGTTGAGTAATGCGCCCGTTTTAGGAATGGCAGCACATTTAGCAGCACTTGAAATTTTTGAACAGGCAGGTATGGAGCGCATTGGTCAAAAGAGAGACTTGCTTACCGCCTATTTAGCTTTTTTGATTGAAGATGTTTCAAACAGAAATCAAGAGAAATGTGCTTTTGAAATCATTACACCAAAGGAACCAAAACAACGCGGCGCACAACTTTCTATTTTAGCCAAAGGTCAGGGGCGTCAATTGTTTGATCGCCTTACGGCATTTGGAGTCATTGCCGACTGGCGAGAACCCAATGTAATTCGGATAGCACCAGCGCCACTTTATAATTCTTATGAAGATTGTTATCGTTTTGCGCAGTTTTTAGAACAGGCTATTGCATAGGGGCCTAGCTGTGGGCCGGATTGCTCAGGTACAGTTCAAGATCTTTTGCAAAATGTGCGTGCTCTAGCGCACGAACTTTTGATTCAATTTCCGCTGAATTTGCCCCACTTGAAAGCGCAACGGCATGCTGAAATAAAATAAGGCCTTTGTCGAATTCTTCATTTACTAAATGAATACTTATTCCACTGAAAGCTTCATTTGCATCAGACACGGCCTTATGAACGTGTTTTCCATACATTCCGGCGCCACCGTAATTTGGCAATAATGATGGATGAATATTGATGATTCTATTTGGAAAAGCAGATATCAATTCGACTGGCACTTTTTTCAAGAAGCCTGCCAGTACAATCCAATTTGCATTCAAGTCTTGTGCAATCTTTAAATAAGACGAGAAGTCTTTACCCGACATATCATAAAAAGCAACGGAATGATTGGTACAAAACTTTTGCATTTCTTCATTGGGCTTACTAGAAAGCAAACCAACTACCATAATGCGCTCATTCCCTTCGAAATAGCTAATTATTTGACGTGCATTACTGCCTCCTCCTGAAATAAATAAAATAATACGTGTAATCATCTATGTAGCAAAGTTAAGCATAGTGCGCGATTCCTCGCGTTTGAGCCGAGAAGTGTTGATAAATTAAATGGAGATAAGTTTTGTTTATTGGGGGATAGTTTTTTTCTTTGCAAGCTGAAACCTTTAAATTTTAAAAAATGTCTGAAATCAAAGCTAAAGTTATCGCGATCATCGTAGATAAACTGAATGTTGAAGAAAGTGAAGTAACTAACGAAGCGAGCTTCACCAATGACTTGGGTGCCGATTCACTTGACACGGTTGAGTTAATCATGGAATTCGAGAAACAATTCAACATTTCTATCCCAGACGATAAAGCAGAAGGTATCCAAACAGTTGGTGACGCCATTGCTTACATCGAGGCAAACGTTTAATATTTCCCACAGTTACTTTTAGTAATAAGTTATGCAATTAAAAAGAGTTGTTGTTACAGGTCTTGGCGCACTTACTCCAATAGGCAACACCGTACAAGAATATTGGGACGGTCTAATGGCAGGTAAAAGTGGCGCAGCGCCCATCAAACAATTTGATGCATCTCTATTTAAAACGCAATTTGCTTGTGAGCTAAAAGATTTCAATGTGGAAGACCACATCGACAAAAAGGAAGCACGTAAGCTTGATCAATTTTCGCAGTATGCCATAGTGACCGCCACGGAAGCTATGGCAGATGCTGCTTTACTTGAGTCCAATCCAAATTTAGACCGCATTGGTGTTATTTGGGGCTCAGGTGTGGGCGGGTTAAAAACCTTCCAAGAAGAAGCCAGAGAATATTTTGGTGGAGATGGAACACCTCGTTTCAATCCTTTCTTCATTCCAAAAATGATTGCTGACATCGCAGCTGGTCACATTTCCATTAAATACGGACTTCGCGGTCCAAATTATGTTTGTGTGTCGGCCTGTGCTTCAGCTACCAACGCTATAATCGATGCGTTTAACCTCATTCGCCTTGGCAAGGCCGATGCCATCGTTACTGGTGGTTCAGAGGCAGGTGTCAACGAAATGGGCATGGGCGGTTTTAATGCGCTCAAAGCGCTCTCAACCCGCAACGATTCCCCTGAGACTGCATCCCGTCCATTCGACCTAGACCGTGATGGTTTTGTTTTGGGCGAAGGTTCAGGATGCCTTATCCTTGAAGAATACGAGCACGCCATTAAACGTGGGGCAAAAATTTATGCGGAGGTCATCGGCGGCGGTATGTCCGGCGATGCCTATCACATGACCGCTCCGCACCCAGAAGGTTTAGGTGCACGCAACACTATGCTTGCTGCAATTGAAGATGCTGAAATCAATCCTTCTGAAATTGACTACGTCAACGTACACGGTACCTCTACACCTCTTGGTGACATCGCAGAGGTAAAAGCTATTCAACAGGTATTTGGTGAGCACGCCTATAACTTGAACATCAGTTCTACCAAATCCATGACTGGCCACTTGTTAGGTGCTGCAGGTGCAATAGAAGCAGTAGCTTGCGTATTGGCCGTTCAAAACGACATGGTTCCACCAACCATCAATCACTTTACCGATGACCCAGAGCTAGACCCTAAGCTCAATTTTACCTTCCATAAACCACAAGCGCGTGTTGTGAACGTTGCTTTGTCGAATACATTTGGTTTTGGCGGTCACAATACATCCATTATCGTTAAGAAATTCAAGGCTTAAGCTTTTGAAAATCCCGTTTTTTCATAAACCCAAGTCGAAAGAAGAACTTGAGGTTATACGTTTTGTGCTCAAGCAATTTGCTTATAAACCGCAAAGAATATCATTTTTTGTTCAAGCGCTAACGCATAAAAGTGCTTTGCTTGACACAGGTCAACACGCGGCCAATGAACGCTTAGAGTTCCTCGGTGATGCCGTTTTAGACGCGGTAGTTGCTTCATTTGTATTCCAGAAATACCCTGAATTAGACGAAGGGCAACTCACAAAAATTAAATCTAAGATTGTAAATCGAAAGTCGCTGTCTGCCATAGGTGAGAAAATGGGCATAAGAAACCACCTTATTTATAGCCAGGGTAGAAGTATCAATTTGGCAGGCTTAGAAGGCAATGCCTTTGAGGCACTTATTGGTGCTATTTATCTGGATTCCAATTTTGAAACAGCGCAAAAAGTATTGATTAATACGGTGCTCCGAAAGTACTTAAACCTGAATAAACTCTTAGAGGAAGAACTGGATTTCAAGTCAACGTTATTTATTTGGTGCCAACGCAAAAAGCTCAATTTATCT
>JBJTNX010000092.1:0-6461 GCA_046074325.1 Sphingomonadales bacterium | reverse complement strand
GTTCTAATTTGGCTTGTTGCTGTTCTAAGGTTAAAGGTGGTGTAAGGTCTTTTTTCGACGATTTTTGTTCGGCTTCATTGAGTTTTTGTTGTGTTTCTCTGAGCACCGTACGCAAAGAGTCTGCCTCAATTTGAGCTGCAGTTACAGTATCTTTTCTGGGGCCACCCAAAAATTTGTAGGTAAGACCCAATAAGACAAGGACCAAGGCAGAGCCGATAAGGATTTTAGTAAGTGACATCTTTATGCTTGTTTTTTAACGATTTTTTGAATCTCTGTCTCGGTTTGCTGCAGTTTGTTTTGGCAGTATTCAACTAGTTGATTGGCTCTAGCAACAGTTGCCGCTAATTCGTCAATTTTGACCTCTTTGTTCTCGAGTTGCTTGACAATTACCTGCAATTGGGCAAGGGCTTCTTCATAGGTCAGTTCTTCTTTCATGATTCACGTTTTATTTTTGTGATCGTACTGTAAACAGTCATTTGATTTGTTAAAGTTATCAGCTCTTTTCCGATAATCTCACCTTCATAGCGAGATATGTCTAAATCACCGATGCTGCTTATCGTGTAGCCAACCTCCAAGAGCTTTAACGGATTGAGGAAGTCTAATTTTTCATTGAGTCCGTTTAAATGAAGCTGCGCTAAGGCAATTTGATTTTTTGCACTGATGCGTACGCGATCCAATATTGCCGGAAATTCCAATTCTTTGATGACTTGCACCTGATGAACTGCAGCTGCGACCCCCCGATTCAAACTCAATTCGAGAAGTCCTTTCTGAGCAACGATACTTTCGGTGGCAAATAATTGCACACCGTGAAGTTGGGCTTGTAATACAGTTCGGTAATCAGTTATTATGTGCTGAAAATAGTGCGTGAGGTACTGATTGGTATTTGTGAATTTTTCGGTAGCCAATGCAAGTTGGGTGAGGGCTTGCGTTAAAACGCGGTCCAGGCCAGTTTGCAGATCTGAGCGAAAGGCGCCCACTTTTACGTAAAGAAATTTTGCTACCGCAGTGGGTGTAATCTGACGTGTATGCGCTACCATATCGGCCACCACCTCATCGGTTTCGTGACCAATTCCAGTAATCAGTGGAAGGTGCAGTTGTGCAATAGTTTTACAGATTTGGTAGTCATTAAAAACATTTAAGTCCATTTTACTTCCGCCACCACGGATCAGCACAATAGCATCTGCATCGTAAGAGTCGGCCTCTTGAAGTGCGGCGCAAATTTCAGCAAGCGCTTTGTCGCCTTGAACACTTGTTGCGATTTCTTTAATGGTAAAGTTTCTATAAATCGGATTGCCTCTCATTTCGCTTAAAAAATCGCGATAGCCTGAGGTGTCCGGAGAGCCAATTAAAATAAGTCGCTTAACGATGAGTGGCAATTTGAGTTGTTTCTGTAAATCAAACAGCCCCTCTTTTTGCAGCTGCTCAATAGTCTGCTTTTTCTTGCGTTCAATTTCACCGTAAGTAAAGGCAGGGTCGAGGTCATGCACAGTTAAGGATAAGCCATATATTTCATGAAACGCGACAGATACGCGGAATAGAATCCGGTTGCCAATTTGCAACAGCTGTTTGAATTCCTCGCCAAAATTGGTCTGCATAGCAAGTACTTGGGTACGCCAAATTACCGCACGCATTTGTGCAGAATTAACTTCATTTTGGGTATCGGCAAGTTCTAAATAATAGTGCCCGCCTTTGATATTTACTTTAACCAATTCACAACTGACCCAATAGGTGTTTTCACCATATGAACTGTTGATGACACTTCTAATGCTTTCAACTAATTGGGTTAAAGTATAGCTTTTCTTCACCAGTTAAAATTAAGCGAATAATCCTTAATTTCGGACAACTAAACCAATTGCGATGAAATTTATTGTAGCGCTTTTTTTAATTTCAAGCCTCTCGGTATGGGCCCAAATCCCGAGCTATGTTCCGGTATCCGGCCTGCAATGCTATTACCCTTTTAATGGCAACGGAAACGACGCAAGTATATTGAACAACCACCTTACCAATAATGGCGCTGTAGCCACTACCGACCGCTTTGGTACAGCCAATGCAGCTTATAGTTTCAACGGAAGCACGCAATATTTGATCAGAAACACGCCCAGTTTTACATTTAATCCAAGCTCTACCTTTACGGTATCACTTTGGCATTACCGCAATACAAGTTCGGTTGTGGGTATTCCGATTATGCACGCCACCAACGCAGCAGGGAACTTTATCTGGATTTTTCAAACAGGTGCAACCAATATGCAGTTCGGAACCAACAAACAACAGGCTGCCTGGATTTGGGCACAAAGCACCAGCACAACTAATGTTTGGACGCACATTGTTTTGGTTTACAATGCCGGTGCCATGACACTCTACAAAGACAACATTGCAGTAGCTACAGGAACTTTCAACCATACGGGCGTAACCAGTGCAACCCTTCCGCTTTATATCGGCAGAGGTGTAGGCGGGTCCTACTTCAATGGCAAAATTGACGATATTGGCATTTGGAACCGTTGTTTGTCTGCTTGTGAAATCAATGATTTGTTTAATGCCAGCAACACCCTAACCACCGTAAATGCTGGCCCAGATTTGTATGCATGCAATGGCGGCCCAGTGACGTTAACTGGTACTGGTGCGCTCAACTATACTTGGTCTCCAAATGTTGCCAACGGCAGTTCGTTTACGCCGAGCATCAACCAAACGTACACATTAACAGGTTTTGATGCCAACGGATGTTCAGCTTGGGACCAAACCAATGTTCTACTCGAACAATTCTCTATTGATGCAGGGCAAGACCTCACCCTCTGTGCAGGAGACAGCGCCGTACTAACTGCCACCGGAGCCACAAACATCATTTGGGACAACAATGACGTCAGTAATAGCATTCCGTTCTTTCCACTCAATAGTGGTTACATAACGGCATTTGCAACAAGCCCCAACGGATGTTTGGCGACTGACTCGGTTTTATTGACCATCAATCCGGCACCAATCATTGATGCAGGTCAGGACTATTTTACTTGCCCTGGCGACAGCATCACGCTCAATGCAAGCGGCGGCACCAATTTACTGTGGAATGGTGCCATCTCCAATGATACTACTTTTGTGCCAAATGGCAGTGCTACCTATATTGTTACGGGTCAATCAAGTTTGGGTTGTACAGGATCTGATACCCTCGAGGTATTTTATGGTACTTTCCCAGATCTTGACGCCGGACCAGATCAGGCAGTTTGCTTTGGCGATGAGGTTATTTTATATGGTACCGGTGGGATTTTCATGTATTGGAGTAACAACATTGCCGACAGTATTCCTTTTGTGCCACAAGTCAGTGCTACTTATGTGCTCACCGGTGCATCGCCAGAAGGTTGTGTAGCTACCGATTCTGTTTTTGTCAGTGTCAGCGATGCAAGCAGCAACACCATCACTGCAGCGGCAATTGACAGCTATACTTTAAATGGGCAAACTTACACTTCCTCCGGAACTTACACACAAATATTGACCAATGCAGCGGGTTGCGATAGCCTCATTACACTAAACCTTACGCTAGATTTTACCGATTTACAAGAAACCCAAGTGCAAAATTGGACGGTGTATCCAAACCCGGCACAAGATTTTATTTTTATTGATGTTGATCCTGAACAAATTGGTCATCGAATGGTCCTGTTTGATGCATTCGGAAGAACGATCTTCGAGACCATTATTGCCAAAAACGAAATGCAATTCAATTTGCAAGAACTGACAAACGGAATGTATCTATTGAAAATAGGTAACCAAACAAAACGGATAGAAGTATTCAGGTAATCAACGCTTTGCCTCCATTTTATTTCTCAAATTGGTATAGCCCACAATATGAAGTCGAACCGTGCCAACAGGAAGCTGCGCCTTTACCAAAACAGGTAGTTTGTTGTCATCGGCAGTTACCCAAAATACCACGTCTTCTTCATCTTTAAAATAACGGCCGGTTTGCACTAACGGCACAAATTTATGACACTTGAATTTGCCTTTATCGGTGCTGATTACTTGGTCTCCAAGGTATTTTATTTTCAGCTGAAAAATTTCGTTGTCCATAAATACAGGGAAACTATAGGTCTTGCCTTTAGAAGCCCCTTTGAATTCAAGGGTACGTGCATAATAAAAGGCTGAAATCATATCTTGGGTCCCCATCGGGATTTGAAAAGTTTTACCCTTGTTGGTCTCAACAGTTTCATTTTGATGATGGAATGTGTAGTCCTGGCTGATTTTGTAGCCGCCTTCATCAACACGTCTTTTAAAAAACCATGGCATTATGCTCCGCTGATCTAAAAAAGTTTCATAGGTGTCGTCTACTTTAAAAACATGGTCAAAGGAGTTGATCGAATAACCTTTTCCTATCGCATGAAAAAGCGGCCTGCCATGGCCTTTTCGGTCTGTCCATTTGAGGTAAAGCGTAACTTCGCCGGCATCAATGATACCGTAACTAAGGCGGTAGCGTAATTTTTCTCCGATGCCAAAAGCATCGTTTTCAACTACTGGAAATGATTCTTTGGAAGAACTGCTTAATAGCACAAGGAGTATACCGAATGCCAAAAATCTGGGGTAAAAGCGCTTCATAGTGAATGGTTTGAATGCGCCAAGACAAAGTTTGTGCCAAATTAGGCCTCTACCAATAAAATATAATTGTTTTTCTTGCCCTTACCAAGAAGTGCATAGCGGCCATTGATCAGGTGCGCATCGGTTAATATGAAGTCCTCGCCTACCTTTTCTTTATTGACTGAAATGGCGTTTGCTTTGAGTTCACGGCGGGCCTCACCGTTGGAACTTAAGAAGCCCGTTTTTGCCGCCAATGCCTCAACAATGGAAAGACCATCGGCAAAATCTTGTTTGGAAACCGTGGCTTGTGGTACGCCGTCAAATACGGCAAAAAAATCTTTTTCAGAAAGTGAACGCAAGTCTTCAGCGGTAGATTTTCCAAATAGGATATTACTTGCTGCAATGGCTGTTTGGAGCGCCTCAGGGCCGTGTACACGCGTAGTGATATCCTCGGCGATTGCTTTTTGTAAGATGCGTAAATGAGGCGCCTCTGCATGCTGGGCCTCTAGGTTTTCGATTTCTTCTTTGCTTCGTAGTGTAAAGATTCGAATGTAATTGCCAGCATCAGCGTCTGAAGCATTAAGCCAAAACTGATAAAATGCGTAAGGGCTCGTTTTTTCTGGATCGAGCCAAACAGAACCACTCTCTGTTTTGCCGAATTTGGTGCCGTCGGCTTTTTTAATGAGTGGTGTTGTAACGGCATAGGCTTCACCGCCAGATTTGCGGCGAATGAGTTCAGTGCCCGTAACGATATTGCCCCATTGGTCTGAGCCGCCTAGCTGAAGAATACAATTGTGGTGCTGATTGAGGTGATAGAAGTCGTAGCCTTGAACCAGTTGATAGGAGAACTCTGTAAAAGACATGCCCGTTTCCAAGCGCTTCTTGACAGAATCTTTGGCCATCATGTAATTGACTGAAATGTGCTTACCGATATCTCGGATGAAATCCAAGAAAGACATGCTTTTGAACCAGTCATAATTATTGACCATTTCTGCAGCGTTGTCTCCGCAATTGAAATCGAGGAACGCTTCTAGCTGCTTGCGCACACAAGCTACATTATGATTTAAGGTCTCGGCGTCGAGCAAATTGCGCTCTTGGCTTTTGCCTGATGGATCACCTACCATTCCGGTCGCACCACCAACAAGCGCATAGGGTTTGTGGCCAGCGCGTTGAAAATGAACAAGCGTCATGATTTGCACCAAATGACCTACATGCAGCGAGTCTGCTGTTGGGTCAAAACCGATATAACCAGCTGATACTTTTTTGAGAAGTGCTTCTTCTGTTCCGGGCATGATGTCGTGTATCATACCGCGCCATTGGAGTTCTGCGATAAAGTTGCTGGGCATTTTATTTGGTTAATTCTTTGAATACTTCTTCTAATGATTTTTGATCCACGCGCAACGTGAGGATCAGCCAATTTTCTTTTTGTGCGTATTGTGCTACGGCTTTTCTGAGATCTTCTAGTGTTACGGACTCAATAAGCCAGCCATTTTCAAGGGCCTCTACTTTACTTACACCTGGGATTTTTGAAAGCTGGGCCTTAGAGACTTTTGCATCAAATTCTACGTATACAGTTTGGTGTTCGAGCTCTTGTTGAAGGGTTTTGGCGTTGTCGTCGGCGACGATTTGACCTTTGGATATAATGATAACGCGGTCACAGATGGCCTCGACTTCTTGCATAATGTGCGTAGATAAAATCACAGTCTTTTCTTTGCCGATACTTCTGATGAGTTCTCGGATTTCTACTAACTGATTGGGATCTAGGCCAGTGGTAGGCTCATCTAAAATCAAGACCTCAGGGTCGTGGATGATGGCCTGAGCCAAACCGACACGCTGGCGATATCCTTTTGAAAGTGCGCCAATTTTTTTATGTTGCTCTACTTCAAGGCCTACTGCACTGATCATTTCGG